>CALEJY010000251.1 GCA_937898445.1 uncultured Candidatus Melainabacteria bacterium
GTTTTTGATGAATATACAAAAAATGGTGAGTTTGATAAAGTTGCAAAACAAATGAATTATGTTTCGGCAGAAGATTTGTTCGCTGCTTTAGGTTATGGTGAAACAACATTAAACAAAGTAATAAACAAACTTAAAAAGCCTGAATCTACAAGAGGAGTTGGAGAAAACTTTCATGGTACTTCCAGAAAGAAATCTGAAAAGGATATTATCGGGCTTGAAGGTTTGATGTATTCTATCGCAAAATGTTGTTCGCCAATTCCGGGAGAACCAATTGTCGGTGTTGTAACCAGAGCTAAGGGGGTTACTGTTCACAGAATGGATTGCCCTATGCTTGAACATATTGAGCCTGAAAGATTGATGGATATCAAATGGTCCGGCGACAATACAAACAGAACTTACAACACAACAATCAGAGTTGAAACTGCTGAAAAGATAGGTTTGTTGAAAGATATTATTGCTGCTGTTTCAGATAACGGCACTAATATTACCTATGCAAATGTTAAATCAAAAAGCGGAAAAGTTGGTATTATTGAACTAGGTATAGAACTTGATAATATTGATACTTTGAAAAAAGTTATTTTGAGTATTCAAGCTATTCCTGATGTTTATAGTGTAAAACGTATTCAAACATCTTATTCAACTCCGAATATGCCGAGAAGAAACAACGGAAAAGCAAGACATAACAAAAATCCTAAGAAGAAATCATCTTAGGACTTTTGAAAAGTTTTTTAGCTTGAATAAGGTTTTGCAGTTATTTTAATTTTTCAGCATAATCTTTGTATTCTTTAATGAAATCAATGATTTCAAGCGCAAGTTGTTTTCTAATATCTGTAGGACAATTTTTTAAGTATTCCATAGCGTGGGATACTTTAATATTTTTGTCATACCATCTGCGCATAATATAGTTATACTGATCATCCAAAGACATTTCAATATTAAAATCAATGTCTTTTAATCTGTTAATAATAAAATCAGCGCAGCGTACCTGAATATATTCTTCAGCTTTTTCCAATTCCGCAACAGCTCTGCTAACTGTCGGGTCAATATCATACCAACGTTTATTCATAATATGTTTATAATACAGATAGTTTTGAAATATGTCAAGTTGAAATTATTTATTTGTATGTTGTATAATTCAATTATGAAGAAGAAATTGTTAGCTTTATTAATATTATTTTCGTTTATCGGTACAAATACTGCGGTATTGGCTGATGTTTTGCAAGGTCATGCCGAAAAATCTGAAAAATATGAACAAGAACTTCAACAAGAACTGTTTACCGGTAAAGTTGAAACGCTTGATAGAAAAGATGTCATAAATATGACGGTTTCTCAGGTTTTGGACAGTAATATTAATATTGAAGGCGATGAATTTTTTGCAGAAGTTACTGATGAAGTTAAAGGTGATAAAGGGGTAATTATTCCAAAAGGAACGATTGCGCACGGAAAAATTACTCAAACAGGTGATGCAAAAAGAATGGGAAGGCAAGCTTGGATTAATCTTGATTTTGATTATCTTGTTACTCCTGATGGTAGAGAAATTCCGATTGAAGGGAAAATGTCTACAAAACTTCATCCGGTTGCAGAGGCTTCAAAAATCGTAGTTCAAGATGTTGGTTATACTGTTGCAGGCGGTGCAATGGGTGGCTTTTTAGCTCTAAATTGGTTGGGATTGGAAGCTGCGATTGCATCTCAAGGTTATACTATTGCAGGTGGTGCTGCAGTTGGCGGTGCGATTGGTTTGGGGATGGCATTGATTAGAAAGGGCAGTGATGTTTTGATTGCTCCTGGTGATCAAATCAGGGTTAAAATTAACACGTCTGTGGAACTTCCTGTTTATAAGGAAAGTGCTTTGATGCAGCATGAGATGTTTTATCCTGGTTTGGATATTCATATTAGCGATATTAAACACGAAAAAGATCCGTTTGGAGAGGTTAATACAATTACTTTAACCGTTATGATTTCTAATATGTCTGACAAAACTTTTTCAGGCTTAGATATGGCGTTGGTAAACGATTATAACTCTGTTTTCAGACCATCAATTTTTGGTGATACAAAATTGATGTTTAAACAAATTCGACCGGGAGATAAATTCGCAGGTAGAGTTTCTTTTGCGGTAGATAATATCAACAGAAATTTTTGGTTAACTTTTTATGATAGAAGAAAAGGAACTGCATTGACTAAGATTTCTATTGATAATGCTTACAGAAATGTTTCTGAAAAAACTAAAAAGAAAAACCAGAATTTGAGAAAGAAAAAAACAAACTTTAAAAAAGAAGAAGATCTTCTTGATTTGAGGTAATTGTAACGTTTTTTGTACAATAGTCTTGAAATAAAATCGTTTTATGTTACAATGTTAGTAGTTAGTAGAAAAGAAAGTAGAGGAACGTATGGTGTGCGGTAAATTAGAAATTGATATTTTGAACTCATTTTGGTCTTTGACAAAAGATAATGAGGATAGAGATGTTTCTATTCAAGATATTGTTGATGATTTGTCGGCTAATGGTATTGAACGAGCTTATACTACTATCAAAACTGTTATGGACAGATTGACTGTAAAAGCTATTCTAGTTCGTTATAAAGTTGGTAAAAAATTCTTCTACAAAGCTGCTATGAATAAAGAAGAAATGGCATTAGATGCGGTTAAAACTGTTGCAGAACAATTCTTTGACGGTAGCTGTTCTGATATGATTAGATTTATCGAAAGAAATTCTGAAAATATTTTAGTGTAGTATGAGCGGTTTTGAAGATAGAAGGTTTGTTGCCGGTCTTATTAGACAGGTATTAATTTCTCGTTTGTGTGTAAGAGAAGCTATTTTAAATTTCCCGAAAGACACTGAAGATAAAAGTATTCAGGCGGCTTTTCATGCGCTTGTGCATTATGAGGCGGATGAAGATTTGAGAGCTAGGG
>CALEJY010000252.1 GCA_937898445.1 uncultured Candidatus Melainabacteria bacterium
AATTAATAGATTTTTCGAGTTTCAAAAGATTTCTGACTTTTTTATGCTGAAATTTTCTTAATTCTTTTGTATAATCAAGTTCTTCGTTTTTATTTGTTTTTCTTAATTCGTAATCCAAGAGAGCTGCATTTGAAAATAATCTTATACATTGATATATGTGATTGGGTTTCAAAATTTTTATTATTTTTTTTATTTTATTTATTCGTTGATTTTTCATTGCCCATTTTGTTTGGGAATATTTTATATGATGATTAACTAAAGTCTTCAATTCATTCCATAGCTGATATTTTTTATCATCAGAAGAATTAATAACTTCTTGTTCGGATAAGTATTTAATGATTTTATTGAATAAATTGTCTGGCATTTTAGGAATAATATCAATTATTTTTAGTAGCTTATCAATATTATATCTTGATTGTTCAATCAAAAAATTAGCATAATAAAAGCATATATCAGTATATTCTTTATTAGTTATTTTATATTTCCAGTCTTTGTCTATTAAATTTCTATATTTCGGTTTAGCAGTGCCAGTTGCATACTGATGTTCATCAGGAAGAATGCTTATTAGTACATCCCACGCTGTTTTAGGATATTCATTATTTAAGCATTTTATAGCATTTTTTTGATCTTCAATGGTTGCTAATGTTTGTACATGCCAAGGTATAAATATTTCTTTTATAGAGTTAATAGGTCTATTTCCATGATTGCCACCTGGATCTATACTTGATAAATATCCTAAAAATATAGTTATTTCACTCAAATATTTTTTATCCCATGCTATAGTCTCAAGAGCTCTTAATATTCCCAAAATATAGTTTCTTCCAGTTAATCCATCCCCTTCTTGAGCATATAATTCTTTAAATACACTTTCATTTTCATTGTTCAAAATTGAAATAAACTCTTTGGGTGAGGCTTCGGCTAATAATGGTAAATAATCTGATAGAGTTGCCCATAATTGCCAAGAAGAATTTTCAAATATTGTTCTCAGTATGCTTATTATAGTATTAATAATTTTGTCTTTAGAACAATTTTTTATTTTATTTTCATATGAACCAATAATCGCCAATGCCTCTGCAAGTCCAGAACGCAAAGCGTGAGAATATTTACACTTTTTATCAAATATCGCAGCACAAAATCGCTGTTCTTTATCTAATTCATATTGTGGATCGACTTCGTTTAGGACACTAATAGCAAGTTTTTTTAGTGCATTAATATCTTCGTCATAAATACAAGTCTTTAATTCTTCAAATACATCTTGTTTATCTTTAATATCCCAGACTCCATTGTTTAAAAATATTGGACCATTATCTTCTTGTATTATATTTCTTAAATTTGATATCCATTCATTATATTCCATACGAATGAAAGTTTTAACAATCTCAACGTCATTTTCATTATTTTCATTAAAACTACCTAACAAAAATAACAATGATATATCGCGAATATGCTTATTCTTTGTGATTATTGAAGTTGGCTCAGTATTGTTTGATTTAATTGCATACATATTATTGTTTTTACTATTAAAGTATGATTTTATTTCATCTGGAATATTTGATAATTCAATACTACCAGCTTTACTATTAACATTTGAGACAAAATCTTTTATTAAGCACCAAACAACATGAGAATTATTTGGAGAATGTATTTCTAATATTGTATGTAAAAGAGAAGAACAAATTCCCCTAATATGTAAATCATAAATAAACACTCGAAAACATTTAAAAAATTCCCAGACTTTTTCTTGAGAAACTATGTTATCACCGTTAGCTTCTCTGAGCATATCTTCAATAATTTCAAATTTTTTTATTTTATTTTTTGATGAAAAGTTTGTTCTGTTAATTCTGTCATAAAAGTCCTGAAAATTATTTGCTGCTTGTGCTTGATCTAATATAAAATAAATCGCATCGCAGTCATTTGTACTTAAAGCAGAAGTAATTAATACAAGAAGGTCTCGATTTACGTTAAATAGTTCAGAATTATTAAAATCATCCCAGGCTGCTTTTATAACTTCTTTAAAATCATCGTCACTTTTTTTAATTGATATATGACGTTTAATTTGTGTCATCATTTTATATGGTGCATTATTCAACATACTTTTAGCATGAACAACCAGGTCATCAAGCTCATAGCCCTTTCTTTTTGCTTGTAAGTCGATTTTTTCAATAATGGCATCATTGCTGATTGGATTAAAAACCCCTTTTGATAACATTAATAATATGAAGGAACTTTGGACTTCATTTTCAAATAGTACTCCTGCTCCTCCTGTTGATATTGGATTACTTAATTTTTTTGCTTTTATCGACTTTGACAAAAAGTTACCTCCAGTAAGAACTTTACTATTTTATTATACATTATTGAATAAATTTATTTGGGAATTAGTTAATTTATATTAACAATAATTTAAATGCCGTTTAAAAGGGTTTTAATGCCTGTTTAAATAGCGTTCAAAAGTTTTTATGTCGAAATGATACGATTTTGACACATATAGTTGATGTTTGCATCTAAAAGAGTAATGAATAGTGTAGCTTGAAATGAGTATAGCATGGTAGAAAAAGATTACAAATTATACGGAACAAAGATTTTGAACTTAAAAACACAGGAAATTGGTTTATTGATTTGTTTATGGGAAAACAAGTTTACTGATAAAACCGTTGATTTTGCCACATGCGTCGATAAAACAGGCAAGCGTTACAATATAGAACTAGATAATATCAGAGGGTTTGAAGATGATTTTGAAAAATAAAAGAACTCGTGAAACTTTGGAAATTGAGTTCTCAGAATTTAGAAAAAAGTTTGCCAAAGAAATACAAATAGCCTTTGAAAGTTTTCGCAAAACCGAACTAAATAAGCCATTTTACAATTACAAAGACGATAATTCAATGAAATTTAATTTCTATTTCCAACTCCAATGGAACTTCAACCATTTTGGCAACTCGGTTTGGTATATCGAAAGACTATAAATTATTTTTAATCATTTTCTTAACTTCATCTACAGAATAGACTTCATTTTTGCCTTTAGAATGTAAAATCATATGACAATTAGGACAAACAGGAATTAAATCTTTTATGGGGTCTATTTCATATTCTTCACCAATTTCTGCGATAGGTTTTATATGGTGTACATGAATTTTATTTTCAAAAATTGCTCCATACTTTTCAGAAAATTTAAATCCGCATATTTGACATTGTGTACCAAAATATTCAATACATTTTTTCTTCGCAATTGGGTTTCTTTCGTATTTATTTACTAGAACAGATTTAACCGTACCCCCTTGATATTTTTCACTTACTTCTTCGGGAAAAACACTTTCAAATTTTGATAAATCATTATTATTTATACTAACACTGTTTGTTTTATTTTCTGTTTTAGAATTTTCTTTAGGAGTAACAATACCTTCTATTTCAATATCAAGATATTCTGATAATTTATACCAATCACCACAATTTAAAATAGCTTTTTTAACTTCATTTCTAATTTTTTCTTCAAAATATTTATTACTAACATATTTTGTGCCATTTAGTTCATCATATAATTTATAAAAACCAATCCCTGGTAATTGAGTTTCTTTATTTACAACAATACAAGATATCATTGGTAAATTTATTGAATGACAAATTTTTGAGATATCTCCAATAAGAATAGGTAATTCTGTGTGAGGGTTAACTATAATGCCATATTTCTTTTTTATACGTTCTGATAATTCATTATATTCAATCCTTACCTGTCCACTTATTACGATTTTTAGCATCTCTGTTGCAATAAGTTTCTGAATATTTGTAAGATTGGATTTTTTTAAAACAGACTTTTGGTTAGGCTCTAACAAAAATTCCATATAATGTTTAATTGCACGAAGGTACATATTATGACCTTTTGTATTAGCTTGCATAAAGTCTTTATTGTTTTTTAATTCTAATATAATAGATTGAACTTCTTGTGCTGAAGCTATTTTAAATAAATCAAACTTCAAAAAACGCTCAGATATAGCATTTATACCACTAATATAATTTGAACCAGAATTTGCAGAAGAAGGTCTTGAATCAATATATTCCAAAAATTGATCTCGCATAAGTCAACCCTTTTTTCTTTATCCTATCATAAAAATATTAATTTTTATAACCGCTGTAATAACTATAAACACTTGAAAAGCTCGAAAATATGTTATAATGGTAGTATGAATTATAGACAATATGAAAATTTTGAATACCAAAACGCAGTTGCACAAGATCTGAGAAATTGGGCAATCAAATTTGCTTTATCCAAATTCATTGTAGCTTCAGTTCCTCAACAAGATAGAACGCAAGTTGAGGCTATTTGTGATGGAGTGACTGGAACTTTAGATTTAATCAATCCTCCTAAAACTCGTGAAGGTCAAGCTTTAGCTTTTGGCACTAATACATACAATTTATCAAAATATTTATAATTACTCTATCCCAAAGAATTCTTTTTTAATTTGTTTAACAAAATCTTCGGAGAGTTGGCCGCTTGGTTTTGGGGTTTCGGTTTGTTGTTTGAGTTCCATTTTTACCAAGTCTGGCAAATATTTTAGCAAATTTGTCAAAGTATAATACTCGGACTGATTAACGGGCTTTTTTGTTTTGCATATCCATAGTTAATTTTGCCATTAGTTTTTCAACAAAACCCTGCAGTTCTTTTGAAAAGTCCTCTTTATTTGCTAATTTTTCAGCTTTTTTCTGTCCCATTCATACTTCGTTCGCCAATAAAAAATCGTACGGCGAGAAACGTTCAAGTTTTTACAAATCTCGTCGATTGACAAATTGTCTTGTAAAAACAGAGTTTCAGCTTGTTTATAATATTTCATTTTACTCATTTTTAATCCTTGAAAATTATTCTGTTCATACTAAATTCATTCTTCTCATTAAGCCTCTTAACCTGAAAGCTACAGCATTTTGAGACCAAGCCTTGTGATTTACAATATTTCAAAAGTTGGTTAAGTTGCGTTAGCGTGTTTTTCAGCCGTCTATGTCCTAAATTCCGAGTTTTACAACTCACATAAAACACTTTTATATCGTCAATTGTGATTTCTTGAATAATTTTGCCTCTAAAAAATGGCAAAATATTTATCCTAAAAATCGACTCATAAGTCTCGTAAGTCCTTTTAGTGCAAGCAGTTTTGGCATATTTTTCTAAAAAGAATTTTACTGCCGTTTCAAAGTTCAAAGGTTCATCATCCGATGCTTCAGCCGAAAAAATCGCATAATCGATTATTTCTACCTTTTCAACGTATTTGTAGCTACCTTGTTCAAACGCTATTTTACCCTCGTTCAAAAGATGTTCAAGTTCTATTTTACAATCACATTCGGCAATCATATTTATTTCATTCAGTGTAAATTCTTTTAAATGTCGTGCTAATTTTTCTATATTCATAAAATCTCCTCGGTAATTTCAAGTGTAATTTCTTTGAAATTATTATCTTTTGCAATCATTTCAAGTTGGTTTATTAGTTGCACAATTTGTCTAAATCGGTTGTACTTTTTATGTATAAATTCTATCGCATCGGGTGTAAATGGTATTTCAGATAATTGGTCAAAAATTTGTTTTAAATCACTTATTGAAAAAGTTGCAAATTTAACTATTTCTGAAAACCTATCAAAAAGATGTTTGTATCGTTCCAACTTTTTATGAGCCAATCCCATACCAACAAAGATTATTGGGCAATCCGTTTTATCATGAATATCTCTCAAAATTTCTATTGTCTTCAAGTTATTCATCAAATAATCTATTTCATCAACAATAATCAGTTGAGGTTTTTGTTTTAGTTTTTGAACTATTAAATTAAAATTATCCGATGTTAAATATCTTGGAATTTCATCCATTTCTTTTGCAATTTCTTCTAATAGCCA
>CALEJY010000253.1 GCA_937898445.1 uncultured Candidatus Melainabacteria bacterium
GAACAATATTTTATCTTTCCATTTTTCAAAATATCAAAAGGAAATTCATCCCATCTCCTATTTGTATATAGAATTGAAAGAAAATTATAGCGTGGAATTAAAGAATGAATAATAAATTCATGAGAAATTTCTACATCCTCACGCTCATTCCAAAATAATAAATCATTAAACTTGATTTTTTGAAAGGCGTGAGTTTTAAATATCATAACACCCCCATTACAATACGTTTGTATTGGCAATTTATCATAATCTAAATTGGCACCTGAATGGATATTTTCCAAATATTCGCCATATAAATAGTTATACGAAGGATATTCCTTATTATCGATATCAGATATTTGTTTAATCGCAAGAAAATCCCAATCATATCCGTATTTTTCAAAATCGTTAAAGAAATTTTTATCTAAATAATATCTATCATGAGCAATTAACAAATTAGCTTTTTTTGCCATTTTAGCTATATCGTTCTTTTTCTTTGAAATTTCAGGATATTTATCATCCCTATAATTTGACAAATCTAAATATTCAACATCATATTTGTCATACAGTTCTTTTTGAGGACCTGATATAATTATTTGACTCTTTGAGTGTTCGTTATTTCTAATTGATTCTAAAAATTTAACGACAATATCATCTTTTTTGCCGCTTGTAAGCATGGCAAAAGTCCAAGATTTGTCTTCATATAAATCAAAATTTAATCGAGTAATATTAAATACTATTGTATAGGTATAGGTCTCCTTATCAAAATACTGATTATCTAGACTTACTTCTAAATTGATATTCCTGCCTAGAAAAGCTTTTAGCATTGGAATACTTAACTTTTCTTTATCTTGCATCCTTATAATCAATTGACCATGTTCTTTTAACAGTCTTGTACATTCATCAAGAACAATTTTCCAAGAAAGAATATGATATTCGGATAACATTTTTTCATAAATCCACACTATATCAAATTGACCATGTAAATTTGGTGCCAATCGAAAATTAGTACAGGATTCAATATCTATAATATCCATATTAAATTGAGGATTTAAACCAATCCAAGCTTGTCGTATATTGGATTTACTCTCAGCATATTTTAGTATTTCTTTTCCTATCATGTAATATTGTCCCTTCTTAACCTATATACTTATCACTATTAGCCCCTGGATATTTTACAACCACATTTTGTGTTCCATCTTCAAGGCATTCAAAATCTGTTGATTCGTTTGGTTCCATTACTATAATGTCACCTTTTTTATACTCAACACCGTTCATTTTTACTCTGCCTTGAGTAATTACTGTAATTTCCGTTGCAATTTTGTGATAATGACGGTCTTCATAATCGCCTTTTTTATATTCTTTAACTGCAACTTCTACATCATTTGTTTTCATTAGGGTTGGTTCAAAGTTCCCCACGAACCAACCTTTCGCCGTTTTCATTTCTTTCTCTCTTTTTATTGGTTATATACTTCATTAAAACCTTGTTCTGTTAAATAGAAGTTGCCATTTTCTTCCCGCAAAATACCTCTACCAACCAATTGATCTAAAGCACCCTGAATGTTATTCCTGATAACAGGAGATGCCGTCATAAGCCTGAAGCTAAAAGGTTTTGGAGGTATCGTACCCTCAATATTTACTCCAAATTCCCGAATAAAATCATAAATAAAGTCAATTGTTTCTTCCATAGTTATCACCTTTCTTTATCATTATGTACTTATCCAAATCTTCCGGAGTTCCAGTTCCATGCATTTGTGTTTTGTCAATTGAATAAATTCCGAATTTGCCTCCGCGTGCGATTGCATAATTGTAAACAGGTGCAACATAAAATTCGTTATTCACTCTTTCGTTGCGAACAAACATATCAATAGCGTTTTCCACAAAATCAGAACCTTTTTTGAAATAATAAATTCCAACAGTTGCATGTTCAGAGATAACTTCTTTTTCTCTGATTTCTGTTATCAAGTCTTCCTCGTTTAAGCGTGCATAAGACCATTTTTTGTCATCATCTTCAAAACAAAGTACAGAACCATCTAATTTTCTGTTGTCACTGTCATTAATATAATCAGCAATATTCATATCTACAATTTGATCAGAATTTGCAATCAAAAGTGGGGTATCATTGTTTATCAATCTATGTGCATGCAATACTGTGCAAGCTGCTCCTTCTGTCAATTTATCAATCAAAACAAATTCAACATTATAATGATTTTTAATCCAATTAACCGTATCTTGTTCATTATTATAATGTTCAGCACGAGCAAGCAAAATAAACTTTGCATTTGGCATGTTCAAGTTGTCCAAAACGTGGCAAATCATTGGCTTGCCTAATACATCAATAAACGGTTTCGGTTTTTTATAGCCTGCTTTTGCAAATCTGCTACCGGCTCCTGCCATTGGAATTACTATATTTATCATCTCTTCTTTTCTCCTATGCTTTTCTTAGTGCTAAGTGTTTTTCATACATTTGATAATTTGAAAAAGTCAAATAATCTTTCTTTGGAATTTCATAAGTTCCAATGTTTTTGTTGTTCAAAATC
>CALEJY010000254.1 GCA_937898445.1 uncultured Candidatus Melainabacteria bacterium
AATATGGTGCATTATTGAAAAATTCTCAACAAGAATTGAACCGTGCGAATGCCTTGATTAAAGAGGATTTGATTAGTAGATCTGATGTTGATTCAAGTTTAGCTGCAAGAAACCAAAACAGAGCGCAATATGAAGCTGCAAGACAACAGTTGGAACTTGCTAGAGTAAATTTGGGATACACAGCAATAAAATCTCCGATTGACGGTAGGATTGGTAAAGTAAATATTACTGAAGGAAACTATGTTTCTCCAACATCAGGTCCTTTAGTTAATGTTTCCAGTGTTAATCCCGTTTTTGTTACTTTCAGTTTGAAAAGTGATGATTTTGTAAAACTTTTGAAAGGTAGTGACAAATTTAAAGATGCGCAAGTAAAAGTTCAATTTGATAACGGAACTTATTATGACAAAATCGGTAAAGTAAACTTTGTTGATAACCAAATTGACAAAGATTCAGGTTCTGTAAAAATGCGTGCAACTTTTGATAATTCAAAAATGTGGTTAGTTCCCGGTGATTATATGAAAGTTACGATTGTTGCTCCAAAACAGGTTAAATTTATGACAATTCCGCAATCTTGTACAAAAGGTGATGCAATGAGCGGTTATTATGTTTGGGCAGTTGAGGATAACAAAGCCGTAAGAAAAGATATTGAAGTATCTGATGTAATCAACAATAACTGGGTTGTAACTAAAGGTTTGAACCTTACTGATGTTATTGTAACTTCAGGTATCCAAAATATTAATATGGATGGACAAAAGTTAAAAGTCGTAACTAAAAAGGATTAATAAATGAAAAAAATATTTGATAAAGAAAAACTTTTCTTCTTTATAAGAAAACCGAGATTTGCGCTTGTTATATCTGTTTGTATTGTAATTCTCGGTATAATTTCCATGATGAGCTTAAAGCAGGAGAGTTATCCTGACGTAACTCCGCCACAGGTGCAAGTTTCTGCATCTTATCAGGGTGCGAGTGCAGAAGTTATAGAATCTTCTATCGCAACCGTTTTGGAAAACAAATTGAACGGTGTTGAAGATATGACTTATATGACTTCAACATCTTATGATGGAAGTTATAGCTTGACTTTATATTTCAAGGTTGGATCTGACAAAAACGTAAACTTGATGAATGTTCAAAACAGAATACAGCAGGTTCAATCTCAATTGCCGGAAGAAGTTCAAAGAACCGGTGTTACGGCGGTTAGTAGAACATCTGGATCAGGTGCGATTATCTTAACTCTTTATCCGGAATCCGGAAACTGGAACCAATTGGATTTGACAAACTACGGTTCTATATATATTAAAGACGAATTGAAACGTATTGATGGTGTTGCGGATGTAAATGTTTACGGTGCAGGCGATTATTCTATGAGAATATGGCTTGACCCACAAAAAATGGCTGGGTTGAATGTTTCTACAAGCGATATAAAAGCTGCAGTTACATCTCAAAACACTCAGATTACGGCAGGTGCGTTGGGACAATTGCCAACTGATGAAAAACAAGCTTTGCAAATAACATTGAAAACTAAAGGCAGACTTGATAATGTAAAAGATTTTGAAAATATTATTATTCGTTCAAATTCAGATGGTTCAAATGTTAAATTGAAAGATGTTGCAAATGTAGAATTAGGTGCATCTTCTTATTCAAACTTAGGTTTGGTTAACGGTAAACCTTCTGCAGTTGTAATGATTTCACAATTGCCTGATGCAAACGTTATTAATTTGTCAAAAAACGTTAGAGCAAAAGTTAATGAACTTAACTCAAAAATGTCAAACGGTATCAAAATTTTGTATGTAAAAGATGATGCTAATTATATTCAAGAATCTATGCGAGAAGTTGAATTTACAATTCTTTTGACTGCGTTAATTGTTGTTGTAATCATCTTTTTATTCTTGGGTGACGGGATGGCAACTCTTGTTCCGTGTATTACAATTCCGGTTTCATTAGTTGGTACGTTTTTCGCACTAAAAGCTGCAGGCATGTCAATAAACTTGCTGACATTGTTTGCGTTAGTACTGGCAGTTGGTGTTGTAGTAGATGATGCGATTGTTGTAATTGAAAACGTAAAACGTCACATTGATGAAGGTAAATCCGCTATTATGGCAACTCAAATTACTATGGAAGAAGTTGGGTTTGCATTGGTTGCGATGGCTTTGGTTTTGATGGCTGTATTTGTTCCGATTACATTTATGAGTGGAATGACAGGTGTTATGTATAAGCAATTTGCGGTATGTATTGCGGTTTCAATTGCAATTTCTGCACTTTGTGCGTTAACTCTATCTCTTGCAATGTGTTCACATTTCTTGGGACAAGAGAAAAAAGAACCTGATTTTTCTAACAAACCGACATTACAACACTTGGAAAATATTAAAGAAAAAATCTTTAAACGCACTTCAATTTTAGTAAAAGAATTTAATGAAATGTTCTCAAAAGTAGAGGAATTTTACTTAGAATATGTTCAAAAATTCGTTTTCGATAAAAAACTTACAATGATTGTTTATGCAATCGTAATTGTACTTACTCTTGTTTCTTTCAAGACGATTTCAACAGGTTTTATTCCTGATGAAGATCAAGGCATTTTGCTTGCAAGTATTACTTTGCCTGATGGTGCGTCTTTGTCTAGAACAGAAGAAGTTTCAAGACGTTTTGCAGACCAAATAAAAACAATTGATGGTATTGACGAACAAAAGTTGACAGTGTTTGGGGGAAACGGTTCTACAAACCAATCAACAGTTATTATTCAGTTAGATGATTATGCTGCAAGAAAAATTACTCCTATAAAATGGATAGTAAGAAAATTTGAAGGCAAATCAACAAACCTTTCACACACAGCGATTTTATCTCAAATCAGGGCAATTGCTGGTAATACTAAAGAAGCTTCAATCCAAGCTTTTTCACCACCGGCAATTATGGGTATGAGTATGATGGGCGGTTTTGAATTTCAAATGCTATCACAAGGTGAATATACTCCGCAAGAAATGGAAGTTTGGGCAAACAAATTGATTGCTGCAGCTAACCAAAACCCTGATTTGTCAAGCGTATATACATCATTCCAAGCAAATG
>CALEJY010000255.1 GCA_937898445.1 uncultured Candidatus Melainabacteria bacterium
ATTAGCGGCAGTGTATTGGAAAAGTCCGCTTGATAGAATGCTGACAGTCTTAACAAGTATCGGAATGGCAATCCCTTCGTTTTTCTTTGCGGTATTGTTGTTGATTTTTGCCGTAAAAACAGGGTGGTTTCCTGTTGGCGGTTTGACCAGTTCAAATTTTTTAGAAATGACTTTTGGACAAAAAGTTTGGGATATAACTCATCACCTAGTTTTGCCGGTAACAGTTTTGTTTACGTTATCTTTAGCAGGGTTGCAAAGACAAATGAGGGCGAATTTGCTTGATGTGATGGATAGTGATTATGTAAAATTTGCTCGAGCTAAAGGATTGAGTGAATTTAAGGTTGTATTTAAACACGCTTTGAGAAATGCGGTTAATCCTCTTATAACTCTTTTGGGTTTTGAATTTGCAGGGTTGTTGAGTGGTGCAGCGTTGACTGAATACGTTTTTCAATATCCGGGGTTGGGAAGGTTGATATTGGAGGCGGTTTTAAAATCTGATATAAACCTTGTTATGGCATCTTTGATGATGGGTGCAGTTATGCTTATTGTAGGTAATTTGATTGCAGATATTTTGCTTATTATTACTGATCCTCGTATCAGAGAAGGAGGGCAGGCATGATAAGAGATTTGTTTAAACAATTGTGGAAAGATAAATTCGCAAGAATTGCGCTTGTTGTTCTTGGAATAATTTATTTTGCGTTATTTTTTGCAGATTTTATAGCTCCTTATACAAAGGATTTTTCTGATAGAACTATGGCTTATGTTCCGCCATCAAAGATTTTTACGATTGATGAAAACGGAAAACTTTCAAAACCTTATACATATAATTACAAAAGAGAATTTGATTCTGAAGATTTAAAAATAGTTTATTCATTAGACAGAAGCCAAAAACATTATATAAAATTCTTTTCACAAGGGCAGAAATATAAGTTTTTAGGATTAATCCCGATGAAACGTCATCTTGTAACTACTGATGAAGATGGAAGATTGTATTTATTGGGAACTGATATAAACGGTCGAGATGTATTTTCGAGAATACTTTTCGGCGGAAGAATATCTATGACAATAGGTTTTCTTGCTTTGTTTGTATTATTCCCGATTGGGTTATTATATGGCGGAATTGCCGGATATTTTGGCGGAAAAGTCGATGTGCTGATGATGAGGTTTGCAGAGGCGGTAATGTCTATACCGAGTTTTTATCTTTTGATAATCCTTGCATCTATTTTGCCGTCTGGCATGACGAGTGTACAAAGGTTTATGCTGATTGTAGTAATTCTTGCATTGATTGGTTGGGCAGGTTTCGCAAGAGTTGTAAGAGGGATGGTTTTGTCTATTAAAAATCAAGAATACGTTCAGGCTGCAAAATCAATCGGAGCTTCGAGATTTAGAATAATTGTAAAACATATTTTGCCGCAGACTACAAGCTTTGTAATCGTTGCGATGACGTTGTCTGTTCCGTCTTATATTTTGTCGGAATCAGGGTTGAGCTTTTTGGGTTTGGGTATTCAGCAACCTGATGCAAGTTGGGGTAATATGTTAAAAGAGGCGCAAGAATATACAAATATAATTTATCGCCCGTGGTTATTAACACCCGGATTTTTAATTTTTATTGCGGTATTGGCTTTTAACTTGATTGGTGATACAATTAGGGATATTCTTGACCCGAAAAGCAAGACGAGGTAAAAGTCGCTAAGCAGTTAGTCGTCAGATGCCAAGAGGCGAAGGTGCAGAGAGGCAAAGTCTTTATCAGAAAGTTCTATATAAAGAGGCGTAGCAGCTGTTTGGGTGGATCGGGGTTTTCTAGCCCGACATCAAAAAATATAAAAGTTCTATAAGAAAGGAATTAGATGGAAAGTATTGGATACATATTTGATATAAATTTGGTGATTAGAGTTCTATCGGCACTATTATTAGGTTTTGCAATCGGTTTGGAACGTGAAATGACCAATAAATATGCAGGTTTGAGAACAAATATTTTGGTTTGTTTGGGGGCTTGTATTTTTACAATAATTTCTATTTATGGTTTTCCGACTTTTGCGGATGGAGATAACGTAATTGTTTCTCAGGCAACTGGTGTAAGAGATACGGCACGTATTGCAGCGCAAGTTGTTACCGGTATTGGTTTTATCGGTGGTGGTACTGTTTTAAGACACGGTGCAACAGTATTTGGGTTGACGACTGCTGCAACTCTTTGGGTTTCTGCTGCGGTTGGTATGGCGTGCGGGGCTGGCATGTATGGTTTGGCTCTTGTTGCAACAATTTTATCAATTATGGTTTTGGTGTCAGTTAGAGTTTTTGAAAAAAATGTTCTTATATCAAGTACAAAAAATACTAAAAGATTGAAAATGAGCATTTCTTGTACAAATGAACATTCAAACGCAATTTACGATTACATAATCGAAAACTGCAAGCATTTAAGAGAGATTTCAAGAAAGCTTAATAAACAAGACGATAATATGACGAAAATCAATGTTATTCTTGACTTTGTCGGTCGTAATCCTATCCAAAATTTGTACAAAGATTACCAAAAGTTGGAAGGGATTGAATCTATTTCTATTCAAGAAGTTGTGGATTAATGTTGTAATTGTAACGAAGTATTTACAAAAGTAGGTTTTAGATTTAATAAAGGGCAAAAATTTTTATTTTTTGTTCTTTATTAATATATAGGGAAAATGTAAGGAAAATATGGGACAATTTTTAAACTCGATTAATGAGGTAAGAAAAAATTATTCTAAATACGATGATTGGGAACAAAAGCAGGCTGATGAGCGTGCTAAAAAAGAGTATTTGGCTAAAAATTTACAAATTCCCGAAGATAAACTTGAATTAACTAAAAAGCGTGCAGAAACTGTTGTCAGAGCAACCGAAATGATGGATGCACGTTCAGAAGATAATTGCCAGAATATGGAAATGTTGACAAATAATCTTGCAGCAATTCCTGCGGTTGGTTTGTCTTTGTTACAAATTCCTTTAACTGATTATGCTGCGAATAAAGCTACTTTCAAAATTGATGAAAAAATTCGAAATCTTTCATACAAGATGCAAAACCCTCATTTGACTTCAGAAGAACGCCAAGCTATAAATAATGAAATTACTGATTTGGTAGAAAAATCTTCTAAAATTTCAAAAAAAGTAAGACAATATGGTTCGCTTGCTATGATGGGGTTAATGTTGGTAAGTGCTGTCGGAATGATTTTGTGGGGTAATTCTAAACAAAAAGAAGCCTCAAGAATAGGCAGATATCAAGCTAAACAAAATGAACTTAAAGATGAAAAGAATTTTGTAATTTATACCCCAGAACAACTTGAAAAAGCAAAAGAAATTGCTAAAAATATTCCTGATGAAAAGGAAAAGAATAGCATTTCTAAGATGGTTAAGGAATTAAAAGAGCTTTCTAACGATAAAAAAGCTTATAAAAAATGGCTTTCTGAAAAAGATCCAAAAGAAATTGAAAAATTGAAGTCGGTTAACTTGCAACCGAATAGCGAAGCGTACCAAAAGGCGAAGGAAGATCAAGAATTAATCGTTGATGCGGTAAAAGAAATTAACATAAAAGCCGAAGAATATTCAGAAAATGTTGAAAATTCATTTGATACTTTGAGTACTTTGTCTTGGTTGATTGCAACTCCTTTAGGTCTTGGAATTAACAAATTAATGAAGTTGGCGCAAGCTAACAAGAAAATTAGAAATATTGTTTCTATCGCAGTTCCGGTGCTAACATCAGTTGGAATTTCTATGGCTGGTGCCTTAGAAGAAAAGAACGCCTCAAGAGATGGGCGTTATAAGGCTAGACAAGATTTGTTGAAAAATCCTGCAAGGTTAATGGCTTATTCTGATGAGGAAATGAAACAAGCTGAAAATGTTAAAGCAAAACCGCAAAAACAAGGTTTCTTAGAAAAATTGGGCGGAAGTTTTACATTTCTTTCAACTTATATCAAGGACAAATCCGCATACAACAAATATAAAAAGACAACCCAAAAGCAAAACGAAAAATTAAATAAAGCATTGAAAGAAATTGAAATTTCTGATGTTCAGAAAAAAGATGCAAAAGCTTTGCAGAAAAATGTATTCAGAGCGTTTGATGAAGTTGATGAAATGTCGCAAAGATATTCAGAGGACACAGAAGCCGGAACAGAAATTGCAAAAGAAATTGCATCTTCTGCTTGGTCAGTTGGGGCGATTTTAGGTTCAGCATTTTTAGCGGTATCTGTTATGAAAGGTAAATTCCCGCTTGTAAAAGTTGCAAATTGGTTGACAAATCTGTCTTTTGATGCGAAATCTCCAATAAAATTGGCGATGAATAATATTAACAATGTCGTTAAAAATTCTGATAAAAAGACAGTTCAAAAGTTCCAAGAAGCTATTGTAAACGGTAATTTGAAACACTTTTTGGGCT
>CALEJY010000256.1 GCA_937898445.1 uncultured Candidatus Melainabacteria bacterium
CTTAGCTACTTCGCTTCTTAGCTGCCTAGCCGCCTTCACTCTCGCCGAAGTCCTCATCACTCTCGGCATTATTGGAGTAGTTGCAGCAATGACAATGCCTAGTTTGATTGCAAATTATCAGAAACAACAAGTTGTTACGCAATTGAAACGTGAATATAATGTTATATCAAACGCTTTGCGTGCTGCTCAAGAAGATAATGGTGATACAGAGGAGTGGGAGTTAGGAAATGTTGGAACTATTCAGTCAGCTTCAGATTTTGTTGATAATTATTTATTACCATATCTAACTGTATTGAAAGAATGTGGAACTGATACATCAGGAGAATGTGCTTATGAATACATTTATTTGAATAGTTCTTCCACATCAAGTTTAGCAAATTATACTAGATTTATATTGAATGACGGTGCAATGGTATTTGTGTCAACAGAAAGCAATACTGTTTTTCCAAAACTTATATATATAAATATTGATATTAATGGAAATAAAAAACCAAATAAAGTCGGAAAAGATTATTTCTCTTTTGCGGTTGCATTGGAAACAACCGAAGACAGGTTCAAGCCAACCGGTAGATTAAACGCTAGTGGACAATCACAAGCTAGAGAAGCTATATTAAGTGACGCATATAATGGATGTTCTCGAAATAAAACAGGACTATTTTGTGCCGCTTTGATAATAAAAGATGGTTGGACAATATCAAAAGATTATCCTTGGTAGTATTACAAAAAAGGCTTTCGATTGTCGAAAGCCTTTCACATTTTTCTAATCTAAGTTTTTCTGAAAACTCTTTCCTTATAAGCCCAAAGCGTATTTGTTGCTTACGGAAATCATATCCATTGCATTAAAAATATTCTGTTGTGTTGATTGTATTGACTCTGCCCTTCCGGAAATACTTGCCAATTGCGTCTGAAATCCTTGTGCTGTTGCCATTTTTGATTTGTCGCCGGAATTCAACATTACTTGAATTTCCTTTGAAATATTATCAATAATGGTATCTAGCGAATCATTAGATGATACTGTTACGCCAACTTGTGATGCAAGGTTTTTTGCTTCCGATAAAAGCTCTTGCTCTGATGAATTACCTCCTTGTTGTTGCTGTCCCGCATTGTTTTGATGTTTCGCAGCCTCCGCCTGCGCAATTAGTGTCTGTGCCTGTGCTTCGGATGTCACCGATGAAGGATCAATCCCCAAAGCTTCTAATTTTAATTTTGTTGAAGAACTCAACTCGGTTTCTGTTTTATAACTCGAAATCGCAGCAGCTTGCGTATTGCTCACTGAACTGATTGATGTCATACTCATATCCTCTTATCTCTTTACTACTTTCTACTCCTTTTTAATTATATTTTTCCTGATGTCAACATTTTGCTGACTTTTTTTATATCGGATTTTTTATGAGAAAACTTTAATGTTTTAACTCATTTATGAAGAAAGTGTTACAAAGGCTGAAAAAGCTATTAAAACTGGAAATTTCACTTTTTCTTATGTTTGTGTTACAATTGACATACGGAGTTACATTATGAAAAAGTTTTTAATATTGTGTATTACAATGTGTTTGATGGCATCAAGTGCCTTTGCGGCGGCTTATGTAAAAGTTGAACCGGATTTCTTACAACCTTCTCAAAGCAAAAGCTATGAGCAGGTTAACGAAACTTTGGCAATTATTTTTAGCAAAATTAAACCGCAAATTAAGACAGACAAATATCCAAAATATTATCACGATTTTACGTTGGTAAAAGATGATGATACACAAAACAAATCATATCATTACGTAAAAAACGGCAATGCGGAATTAATTTATAATATTGATTCAAATGAATTGAAGTTTGTATCTTTCAGACGACCGGAACTTATGAAAAGCCGCATTATTTATGATTATCCATCAGGAAAATTACACGCCGTTCAAATTTTTGTATCAGGCTCAGAATCTTTTGTTTTCAGTCCTGATGGGAAATACGTTGATTACGCTCCTTATGTAAAAGAAGTAAGAGAACAAGTTGTTAAAAATTGGAAAGTTCCGCCACGTAAGCAAATTGATATTTTGGCAAAAGGTCAAAAAGATTTGTTGGTTCAAATGGCTCTAACTCTTGATAGGAGCGGAAATGTTAAAAAATGCAGAATTTTAAAATCATCAAAAATCAAAATGTTAGATGATAACGCCGGAGCTGCAATTAGAGCTGCTGCACCATTCAAACCTTTCCCAAGTAACTTTTTTAACGAAGAATTGGTTATAATTTTGAATTTCAATTTTAGTTTGTAATTGCAGTAGCACTTAATGGGGCTGAAAGTTTCAATTCTATTGTTGTTCCATCAGGTATTTGAACTTCTTCTCCTCGTTGCATTGTGCCACGTAATCCGCCACCTGCAGCACCTAATCCCCCAAAGATTAACATATTTCTGCCCCAATCATCAGTTCCGCCACCGAGAGCAGTTAGGGCTGCGCCGACAAGCATACTGCCTAATGCGCCGATTACGACATCTCTTGTCATTTTTTTAGCTCGTTCGCTTTTGGATTTCAAATAAACTTTTTCAGTAGAAATCGCAATTTGTCCACCTTCTGGGGTAATGATTTCGTTAAATGCAATTTCTATTAATCCGCTACCATAGGCTAATCCTGCGTTTTTGGCATCTGTTGCAATTCCATAAACTAAACTTCCGGCAGGAGCGATTAATTTTCCGTTATATCTAAAATCATCTGTTAGACGAACAGTTAATCTATCATTTTTTTCTAAACTTCCTGAATATATGCCTGAGTCAAAAGTTACATTGAATGTTGTTCCTGTAGGAATATTTACGATATAACCGCTCAATGATGGAGTTTTGATTTGTGTATAAGTGTTATTTTGAACTTCGTCTTTAAGCGTTGGAATATTTACTTCTGTCAAAGGAGTAGATGTTTTTATCTCTGTTTGTCTGCGTTTTTTTGTATAATCTTGTTGTGAATTGTTATTGATATATTGGTACTTATTTCTGTCAAATTCTGCCTGTGCTTCATCAGAAAAATCGTATTCTGCAAGTACAGGTAATGCGAGGATTTGAAAACATATTAATAGTGCCAAAATCTTTTTCATTATATTTACATTATAATATATTCTTGAATTATTACAATATTCTTGTTATAATTTGTAAATAAGGAGAGATTATGGAAAAAGTATTGGAACTATTAGCAGTTGTTATAAGTGCATATATTATCGGATCAATTCCGACTGGTTATATTATCGTAAAAGCTTTCACAGGAGAAGATATTAGAACAATCGGTTCTGGTTCAACCGGCGCAACGAACGTAAAAAGAGTTATGGGTAAAAAGTGGTTTTTCATTACTCTTTTATTAGATGCGTTTAAAGGAGCATTGCCGGTAGTTTTGGCAGCGTTGTTCGCAAAATCGTTCACAGGAATTGGTTTGTTACCTGTTTTGGCGGCAATTGCAGTAATTTTAGGACACAGTAAATCAATCTTTCTTAAATTTACCGGTGGAAAATCTGTTGCATCAGGAGTTGGAACAATTTTAGCTTTGAATTGGCAAGTTGGTTTGATTATCGCCGCAATTTGGGCAGTAATCACATTTTTCTCAAGATACGTTTCATTGGGATCAATTATTGCGCTTGCTTTATCACCGTTTATTATGTGGGCATTCCACGCACCGATTGCTTATATCGGATATTGTGCGTTAGGAGCTTTGTACATAATTTGGTTGCACAGAACAAATATTCAAAGACTTATTAAAGGCGAAGAAAACAAGGTGAGATAATGGATTTTACAGTTCTTTTAATTGCTTTAGGAATAATTACCGTATTATTTATTGTCGGAAAAATCTTTGCAATTTTGACGAGGGTCTTTTTTATAATCCTTCTTGTTGCCGCAATTGCAGTCGGATTTTTCTTCTGGCAAAACAATAACAAAGAAAACACTAACAAAACGAGTTATTGCGTAGAACAAATGCAAGTTTAGGAAAACTGTTATTTTATGATAAAATCTTTTAAATGCAAAGAAACAGAAAAGATTTTTAAAGGTAGGTTTTCTAAAAAATTCCCGCCAGAAATTCAAACAAGAGCGTTGATTAAGTTGCACATGGTTGATGCGGCTAAATTTGTTGTGGATTTACGTGTTCCACCAGCCAACTTTCTTGAACAATTGCAAGGAGATAGATTGGGGCAATATTCAATTCGAATTAATCAACAGTACAGAGTTTGTTTTATTTGGGAAGATAATAATGCTTTTAATGTAGAGATTGTTGATTATCACTAAAACATTAAGTTTTGAAAAAATAGTTCTTTGGTAGGGTTGATTATATGTTGTACGTAGTACATAATATAAATATATAAGATTTGAAAGGTTAATTATGCAAGAATTTATTGAAATTCCACATATTGGACAGGTTTTGCAAGAAGAATTTTTAG
>CALEJY010000257.1 GCA_937898445.1 uncultured Candidatus Melainabacteria bacterium
GTTTTACCTGTAAAAACTCTAAGGCTTCGCGTTCACTAAAACCTTTTTGGCGCAGGCGTTTATATTTTATTAGTATCTCGTATATTCATTTGTTTTTGAATTAACCGCAATAATTGCATCTTCATAACTTGGGCTATCAACGATTGCGAGGTGTTCAAATCTACCGTCCAAAATCTCTTTATCGTATGGATTACCGTTGTGTAGATCCCGTCAGGGTTGTCAGAATACTCTGTAATTTCATATTGACATGACACTGTGTATCCCTTTTGCACAAGGTCTATTGCCTCGTTATCAAAAAGAACACCTTCACACCAAAACCATGCGTCAGACGCGTCAAAATACACACGAGAAATAACACCCACACGTTGCTCTTTGGCGCTCTCGTCTGTTACGTCCTGATGATTGATAACGACGGGACACCCGATAAATGTATTTACAAACTTGTCAATCGTTTCTTTTTTGAGCAAACACACACCAAATTGATACTTTACAAGTCCTGCTTGCAAAAACCTTGATTTAAAAAATCTTCCTTTGCCGCCTGTGTCCTCATTCAAATATATTGAATTAATCGCTGTTACATTCATTTTTATATCTCCTAGAGATATTGTAACATTGCGCTTGAAAATGAATTTTAAAAGGTGTATAATAAAAAAGAGGTTGCGACAACAACCTCTTTTAAAAAGGATTTCTTCCTTTTATTTGAACAAATGCGAAATCTGTTCTATAGCTACAAATATTGAATAAATATTTGTGGCTATTTTAGTAATGTTAATCAATATCAGAATTATCGCCACTTTCTCACCCCCTCTATTTAAAATATAAAAATCTCTCATAAGTAAACCTTTTTATATCATATTAAAGTGAGCAAGAATTTGTTCATGATAATTTTATCATGTTATAAAGTAAGCATGATAAAGAATATTGAAAAATTGTTACAATTAGACTATACTTTAATAAAGTTAGAGGGTTAAATGAAAAAAATGATGTCCATTGTAATATGTTTAGTTATTCTGTTATCGGGTATAATAGGAATAACGAAAGGTAAAAACATGAAACCAAAAGAACAAATTCCGCAAGAAGTTATTAATTTTGCAAAACTCGATAAAGGTGGAGAGTTAGATTATCAAGGAACATGGAAAAATTATAAAGTGTATTTAGTTAGTTATCCTGAATTAGAAACTGGTGTGTGGGGATTACCAACATACATATTGTTTGATGGAAAAGATTTGCAGTGGGTAACCGGTGCTGAGGCGCTTTCACTAGATATAAAAGATTAATATTTTTTTACGACAGCATTCATAAAATAAGGATTAAATAGTTTATTATCTACTCTTAATAACTTCGGTTTTAAATGATTTTTGGATTATTAGAATATTTTTCTATATTTTTGTCATTATATACATAATTAACTTGTGGGTCATACATCCTTAGTACTCCGTTTGTATTTTTCTCAATACAAAGCACATGACCATGTTTAAGTGTACTATTCTCTTTTTTAGATTGCCAATAATAAGCTAATTGAAATCTTTGATTTGGTTTGATTTGTTGATTTAGATAATTATATTGTTCTTTTGCATTTGAAACATTAATTTTGGTATATTCACATTTTTTCCCTGTTTTAGGGTCAATCCACGCCCATGATGAATGTTCAGCAAGTTGTTGTATTTTCCCATTTCTACTACGTGGTGCTGCTTGAACATCATACCCCCTTATCCGTGCTTCATGAGCTACCACACTACACTGACAGTTGCGAGAATAAGCATAATTATGTACATCAAAATGCGGGTTAGCACGCCCATTGTCAGCTTGTTCAAAAGTCATAGGTTTACCCCGCTTTGTACCTGCAACAGTCTTTGGATATTGATATGCGGGTTCAGTGCTTTCGCAGTTTGACTCTTTATAAGCCTTGTAAATTCCTTTTACAGTATCTTTCACAATGCCATCTGTCGTAACCGTTTTGCTCTGTTTCTTATCTAAAAACTCTTTAATAGCCTGTTCTTTTGTTTGTCCGTCTTTTACCGGTATGTGATTACCTTTTACCGTAATCCATTCGACATCATCTTTTGTGTTCATCGCAATTTTTTGACCGTTTTTGTTAGTACGTGTCTTAATAAACGGGTTATCATCACTGTATGGAATAGCTTCACAGCGACAGTTATAAGTTTGTCCCGGCAAGCCAACATTACCGTTATCATCAATAACCGGTGGGTTGTCATAACTAAATATTTTGTTATTTAAATGCTTATGGCGTTCACGTTCACGCCCGTCAAGAATGGTTTTCCAAATAAACTTGTCAAATCCCATTTCTTGATAAGTCGTTTTTTTGTATTCCGCAAGCATTAAAGCCGTTTCATTACGCGCCCAAAACTTTGCTTTGCGCCCCATAATTCCATATTCAGTTTCAAGCATTTTTTGAACAGTGTCGGCTCTATAACCGTTCAACACTGCCTCTGCAACCTTTTGGCGCATTGTAGGTATTCGTTCATCCCCAAAGAACTTAATAGCATAGCCTTTGACGTTATTAACGTAATTCTCTGCAATCTCTTGTTTCTGCTCCTCTGACAACTCGGGTTCAATAACATTTAAATGCTTTACATTTTTGCTAACTTCGTTTCCTGCATCGTCAAGAATTGATATGACCTCTTTTTTAAAAACCATGCCCTCAATCATCAAATCAAGGTTGCTTTCAACCTCTTGCAAAAACGTTTTAACTGTTTCTACCTTTTGCATTGCAAGCGTTTGATTTTCAGATATAGCAACAAGCATGGATTGCGGGATTTTATCAAAAGGGATTTTATACACCTTAGTCCACTTATCATAAACCGCCCCCCAGCTCTCCAAAATGCGTGATTGCTGATTTGTGAATTTAACCTTAGCCTTAAATCCGCCTTCGTCTTTCACATAATAGATATTACCTGCTTTCAAAGCTTCTACAAGCGGATTAAACTCATTCTGCGCCTTTGGTGGCTTAATCGTGAAAAGAATTTATGGGGTGAAATATAACATTTTTAGAAAATTTATTTTAATAAAAAAGTCCTGATATATTTGTGAGTTAATGCAAGTTCGTCTTTGCTTAATTTCTCCAGCATATTATCAATATCAGATTTTAAATCTTCTGTATCTTGTAAATAATAAAATTCAAACAAATCTTTAGGCTCAACATCTAGAGATGTTGCAAGTCTTTCTATTAAATCTGCAGACGGGAAGTTTTTGCCGCTCTCAATACAACTAATATGTTTGTCATCAACATTCACTAATTCGGCTAATTGAGCTTGCGTTAGATTTTTCTTTTTACGATATTCTTTTATCTTTCTGCCAAACAGATTTTTTATATTCATATAAACCTCAATTTTAATTTTATAATGAACTTTAATAATTCAAAATCCGAGATTAGGTAAATATTTGATTTATATTTACTTTATTGGTAATATTTACTACATAACAGGTAAGTTTTTATTTTAGATTTACCTAAAATAAAGATTAAATGTGAGATTTTTTGGAAGAAGGGAACTAATAATGAATAATAAAGGTTTTACGTTAGCTGAGGTGTTGATTACTTTAGGAATAATTGGAGTTATTGCTGCATTGACCATGCCATCACTAATTACAAATTATCAAAAGAAACAGATTGTCGCACAATTAAAAAAGGCTTATTCTACTTTTTCACAGGCATTGGTTTTATCACAATATGAAAATGGGTATTCTTCAGAATGGGATGTGACAGAAGCAGGGAGTTCTTATGAAGAAAATTTAGCGTATTTTGAAAAATATTGGAAACCATATTTAAAAGTGTTAAAAGTTTGTAAAACAATGCAGGAATGTGGATATAAATATGGTGGATATGCAATGTTAAATGATAAACAAAAATTTAGCTATTATGGCGCGTACAACAACCAAATACCTGGATTTATTTATGGTGATGGAACATATGCATATATAAGACCATACGGCTTTAATAATACAAAACTCCAACTATTAAGTATTGATCTCAATGGAGCAAAAGCTCCTAATATTATTGGGAAAGACGTTTTTCAGTTTTCAATAAATACAACAAAAGGTACTATCACAGGGTATTCTGCAGGTGATTATACTAGTTGCACTGTTGAAAATATTCAAAATTATAGCGAAGCTTCTCGTAATTGTGCGAGCAAAATAATCCATGACGGCTGGGAAATAAAATCTGATTATCCGTGGTAAATGATTGTTGAAAAGATTGTTTTCTTAATAAATATTAATAGATAACCTTCTGTAAGTTTACAATATTTGTTATTTATTTGATAATTAAATTAATTATAAATAATAAAAGGAGGGTTGGGGAGTATGGTTAAAGTTGCAATAATTATGCCTGTGTATAATGGGGGTGAATATTTAGATACATCTATTCAATCCGTTCTCAACCAGTCTTACAAAGATTTTCAACTAATTTGTGTTAATGATAGTTCAACTGATAATTCCTTAGAAATTCTTAATAAGTATGCCTCTATTGATAATAGAGTTGTTCCTGTGACTAAAGAAAATGCCGGTCCAGGTTTGGCTTTAAATTATGGAATAAAAAATTCCCAAAGCGAATATCTTTGCTTTTTAGATCAAGATGACAAATATGCTCCTGATTATCTTGAAAAAATGGTTGCAATGATAGAAAATACAAATCTTGATATGTGTATGTGTAATGCGTATTTTTGGCAAAATGATGATTGCTTAAAAGTGATTTATGAAGAGTTGGAATCAGATATAATTTCTATAAATACTCCTAAAAAGAAAAAACTATTTTATGGAAGTAATTATCCACAGTGGACAAAAATTGTAAAAAGAAGCTTTTGGGAGAAAAATAAAATTAGTTTTCCTGATTTTAGTAATAAAGCACATGATGTTCCAGTGCATTATGAATTAATCGCAATGTGCGAAAAAGTTGGTTACGTCAGAGATTGTATTTATTTTCACAGAGTTCATGATGAACAGATTTCGCATAATATAAGTGAAAGTTATTATTACAGTGTTTCTGCTAAAAACATTCTTGAATGGTTGAGTTCACTTGGTTTGAATTATTTTCAACGAATGGAAAAATTAAGATTTTTCAAATATTTGATAAGATTGTCTGCACGTTCTGCAAAGAATATTCGTGTATTTGACGAGTTATATGCAATTATAGATAAATACTATAGTTTTTATGATTTGCAAAGTTTGAAAAGATATATTGCAAAACAAAAGAAGAAGTTTATGCAGTTCAAACATTTATTGCTGGAAAAAGTAAATCTTGAGAATGTCGGCAAGAATACTTATTGTGCCAAGCAGCCATTTGTTGCAAGTCCGAAAACTACAATTGGGAAATTCGTTTCTATTGGAGAGAATGTAAGAATTGGACATGGAGAACATCCTTTGGGGTATTTGTCTACAAGTCCATATTTTTATTATGACAATTTAGGTTGGAAGTTGTTGGATACAAAAAGTCATAATGAATTTTGGGATTATGCTCCTGTACATATAGGTAATGATGTTTGGATTGGTGACAATGTAAGTATAAAAAATGGGGTTACAATTGGAGATGGTGCAGTTGTTGGTTTGGGAGCAGTTGTAACTAAAGATGTTCCTCCTTATGCGATTGTCGTTGGAGTACCTGCAAAAGTTATCAAATATCGTTTTTCAGATGAGGTAATTTCAAAACTTTTGGAATTAAAATGGTGGGATTTGGATGATGATGTGATTAGAAAAATTCCGTATGATAATATCGAGAAGGCGATTGAGTATATTAAAACAGTTAAAAACACTTAGCTTGCAAGTCTTAATCCAATTGTACCTAAGACAATTAGCAAAATAGAGATAACTTTTAGAGTGCTAATGCTTTCGTGAAGGAAAATAATTCCGATTACGCTGATTAATAATATTCCTAATGCTCCCCAAATTGCGTATGCAACGCTCATTTCAATTGTTCTTAGTGCATAAGATAAAATGCATATTGTAGAAACAAAAGATTTTGAGCTTGAGGCTAATAATCCTTTTATAAATGCATTTATTAAATCTATTAAAAAAGCAACAAGCAATGTGTTTTCTATGTTTGTTTGCTTTATAAAAGGGGATTAAATAATTTATGATTTTTTTTCAGCCATTTTTGTTGCAATAACATTACCTAAGTAAACTCCAACAATATTCCCTGCGATTACAGAGGTGGTCAATACGGAAAGAACTCCGGCACCACATTTAAAGCTTTGGAATTTTTCAAGAGCTTTTATTGAATTTTCTTTAATTTTTGGCTGAATTTCTGGAACAGATTTTTTAAAAAAGTCTGTATTTTCAATATTTTCTAAGTTATGCGAAATTCCTTGCTTCAACTCATCTTTCGTGAATATATTTGTCCATTTTTTCGCAGGTTCAATAAATTTATCATTTTTTAAATTTGCAATTGCTGCTGCGCAAGATTCTGTTAAAACCTTCCCTTTTTCAATTGTATTATTAACAAGATGTCTAATAGCTTCGCAAGCTGTATAATATAGTGCAAGATAAGTAGAATTTATCATAAGTTCTTGTTTGACTAAGAAATTTTTCTTCTTGGGTGCCAATTTTTTATCAGTCATTA
>CALEJY010000258.1 GCA_937898445.1 uncultured Candidatus Melainabacteria bacterium
GATTAAATGTAGATGATTTAGATAACCACATTAAATTAAACAAAACCGCCCCTGAACCGAAAGGTGAAGTTAAAGAAGGTAAAACCACAAAAGTTAAACGAACTAAGGGGGAGAAAAAACCTTACGAAGAACGCATGATTTATAAAGCCGCAAAATGGTGGACTGACCAGACATATAAGTTTGAAGATGTTCATCATGGAGAAAAGCATGAAATTAAAGTAAAAGCTCGTGAAGAATATGAAAAACAACAGGCTGAAAAGCTTAAAGAGCAAGAGGTTTTGTAAAAGAAAGCGTAGCCCTAAACTTTCCAACCTTCAAAATTGTAGGATTTTATTTAATATATTTGTTTAATTCTGATTTTTCTTCAAAAGTTACACGACCCGGAACCGCTTTTTTGCCGTTTCCATTTTTAATATAGACATAAAAATAACCGAATGTTCCATCTTGATTTTTGTTTCCCAGTGCAGTTCTTAGGTTTTTCATGTCGATATATAAGACATTATTTATATCGTAATCTTGTTTTTTATCTTGCAACGCAAGGCTTCCGTCATTATTTAGTTTTACAAAACGAATATTTGCATTAATTAATTCTTTTGTAGAAATTTTAGAAGAATTTCCATCACTTTCCAACTTTTTCAAAGAGGCGAATAAATCAGATTTACTGTCGTTATAGCCTAATATATTTTCAACAGACCATTTCCCATCCTTGCTATCTTTGACTAAAACGTAATCTGTTCCATCAATTCGGATTATGTATGGATCTAAATAACTCAACATGCCCATGCCTGAATTTCTTAATTGAGGATTTGCACGCATGCTCAAACGACCATTATATAGAGAAGTTCCGGCGAGCAAACCTTGTAAGAAAAGCATGTCAGGATTGTTGAAATCGACATAAGAATATCTTCTTGGCATGAAATTATATGTCGTAGAATTGTATGGAATAGCAGGTCGAGTGCTAGTTGCTTTATAATAATAAGTTGCGCTGAATGCGGGTTCTACAAGCAATCCTAGAGCTAATAATAAAACTAATTTTTTCATAATAACGACCTCCAAATTTAACCACACATCAATATAACGAAATAAAAACAAAAAAGTTCAAAAAAAACTGTTGACAATAAAAAATGTTTAAGTTAATATAAAACTTGTCGAGACTGACTGAAGGGCGTTTAGCTCAGTTGGTAGAGCGCCTCCCTTACAAGGAGGATGTCAGAAGTTCGAGTCTTCTAACGCCCACCATTTAAAATCAAGAGCCGAAAGGCTCTTTTTTAATACCCAAAATTTCTACACATTATTTATAACACTACGTGTCAACGGAATATCTTTTTGCAAGTATGGGGCGATGGGGGCGGTTGTTTTGCCTTTGTTTTCAAAATTCAATTTTATCTCTGTTGGGAATGATGAATGGAATGTCGTTAAGTAATAATCGCCATTTGCATCAATTATCCCATAAAAATGTCGATCCATATCCTTATTGATTTTTCTAAAATCCTTTATTCTTTTCAACGATTGGATATCCACAATATTTTGTCGTTTTCTTTTTTCTCCGGCTTTAGCTATTTCGTCATTCTTATCAACAAATTTTTCTGCACGCACAGACATCCCGATAGTAGGACTTATATCATCTAATCTTTCATAATAATTGCTGAAACATTCAAACGCTTCATCTTCATTTTTAACAACTTTTTGTGCGCCTTTAATATCTTTTTTGTACAAATTATTTGTTTTTTCTAAAATATCCATATACAAAACTCGCAAATCTTTTTCTTTAAATCCTTTTGGAACTTTACTGTCATTTGCAGCAGATCTTGCGATAAATTTAAAATTAGGATTTTTTTGCATAGGAGTTAACGTAAACAACACATTCGCCATTCTTGTTGTATATAAGTCATACAATTTCGCCGCCAATTCAGGTTTTCTGTTTTGTTTTAATTCTAAAGATTTTGCATACATCGCATGAAACGGGTTTACTGACAAATTAAAACCTTCTAATTTATCAAAATTTTCCGGTCTGCTATAATACTCAACATATTTTTCCATACGTTTCTGCGCTTTTACATCTTGAATATTCCACCCAGCAGTGTCAAACAATACAGGTAAATGAAAAACCTTATCCAATCTTTCTGCAATATCTATAAAATCATGCTCTTTACCATCATTGTCTTTCAATACAATTGAACTGCAATCCGCATCATGAAAAGGAATAGCCATAGCATGTTTATTCTTTTTCTGAACAACTACCGGAAAACCTGCACGCTTATTCAACTCCTCAAAACCATCTGTTAAAGATGTAAAATCATTCCAACTCATTTTATTAATTTGGTTTGCAGTTTCTTTAATAGGAGCTTTCGCATTCGCATAACAATGTGAGCAAATATTTCTACATCCACGATTTACCGCAATTTCTGAAACAGTATCTGCGACAAATGCAATTTCCTTCATATTCAAGCCATCAAAAACTCTTATCCCTTCTTGAATACCATCCAATTTATTCAAGTCAAACATATATAAATCAAGAGTTTTAACCTTTTTATAACCTTGTTTAGCCATATCTAAATATGTTTTAGCCGCAAAAAATTTAGATGAGTGAATATTTAATGGAATTCCACCACTAAAACTCGGTGCAAGATTACGTTGCGCAATCGGATTTTGCTGAAAGGTTTGAGCTTTTTGAACTTTTGGACTAAAAGAGATATTTGAATAATTTTGAACAGATGTAATTTTCATATTTTTAATAAAACAAGTAAAAATATTTTTTGCTACTTTATGAATTGAAATATTTAATTTTATATGGTATTTTGGAATGTATGAAAAAGATTTTTTTAACTCTAATTATTTTAATTTCCGCATCACTTAGCGCAAATTCATTTGACTTTGTGGAAAACAATGTTTATTACAATTTGCAAACTCAAAAATGGAGCGCAAAAAGAACAACTCCAAAAGATATCAAATTGTTCTATAAAATGTATTCAACATCAGGCGGATATTCAGAGTATTACAACAATAGAGGCAAACTCGCTATTGGTCCGTTTTCTAATAGAGAATTTATTGATAACGGGAACTTGATTGGAATTGATAACGGAAATCTTAAATTAATCAAATATTATTATGATAACGGCTATTTTAGAAATTCCGCACTTGATGAGAGTTATATTCAAAAATTATTCCCTGAAATTGAAATAATTAAGTTATCTCAATTTGTAAATAATGAAATTACAATTTACAAAAAACCTTTAGAGCAAAAGAAATTTTTAATACTTAACGATACAAAAAGCAGTTATTATAAGTACGCATTCAAACCTGCGAATATTGAGAATAAAGATATTACAGGCTTAATCACAGTTAGCAAATTCGGGAAAATAGTTTTCTCTCACTATGGAGATGACAACGAATTTTTCCCTGCGTTAAAAATTCACGTAAAAAGATATAAAAATGAAACAAAATGATGAATATACAGTAAAAATAGAAAAGCTTTCAAATCTCGGAACAGGTATTGCAAAAGTCGACAGACAGGTCGTTTTTGTCGAACATGTTTGCCCGCAAGATGAAGTTAAAATTAAAATAACCAAAGCGAACAAAAACTACGCAAACGCTATTCCGATTGAAATAATTACACCATCAGAACACCGCATTGAGCCGTTTTGTCCGATGCAAAAAGTTTGCGGTTCATGCCAGTTGCAATTCATTGATTACGAATATCAATTGGAATTGAAACGCCAAATGGTTGAAGATGCAATCAGAAAAATAGGTGGGCTTGATACTCCAATAAATTTCCCTATTGCTTCGCCTGACATCAAAGGTTTTCGGCACAAAGTTCAATGTCCGGTATCTCAAACCAAAGTTTCTAAAAAGATTTTGGCGGGTTATTACAAACCGCAATCACATGAGATTGTTAATATTAAATATTGTCCAATTCAACCTGAAATTTGTGATGAAATAATTGATTTTGTGAGAGAAAATGCTCCAAAATTTGAGATTTCCGGTTTCAATGAGAAAAAGCACATCGGCGATTTAAGACATATTGTAATCAGAATATCTGCGACTAATAACGATTGCCTTGTAACTCTTGTTATTAATGGAACTAAAATGTTTGATAGATTGAAAAAATTTGCAAATTCTATCTTTGATAATTTTGAAAAAGTTAAGGGAGTTTGCGTAAATTTCAACTCTAAAAAGACAAACGTTATTTTGGGCAAAGAAACTGCATGCATTGCTGGGAAAGATTTTATTGAAGAAAATTTGTTGGATAAAACTTTCAAAATCGGTGCTGATACATTTTTCCAAGTTAATCCTAAAAGTGCTGAAAACATTTTTAAATACGTAAAAAATGAAGTATCAAAACTCGGAAAGCCTACTATTTTGGATGCTTATGCAGGAATTGCGACATTTGGAATATGTGTTTCTGATATTTCAGAAAAAGTTACAAGTGTTGAAGAAAATTCTTCCTCTATCGAAAAAGCCAAAGAGGTTTTGAAATCAAACAAAATTGAAAATGTGGAACTTTTCGCACAAGATACTTTGAAATATTTGAAATCTATTAAGAAAAAATTTGATATAATAATTCTTGACCCACCGAGAAAGGGATGTACTCAAGAGGTTTTGGATGAAGTTCTCAAACACTTAAAATCTAATCAATCAAAAGCGGGAAATGATGAGTTTCTTCGCACCATTCAGAATGACGCAATTGTAGAAAGAGCTTCAAAAAGCAAAATTATTTACGTTAGTTGCGATCCTGCGACACTTGCAAGGGATTTGAAATATTTGACAGAACACGGAGCAAAAGTTGAAAGTATCCAACCGTTCGACATGTTCTGTCATACTTATCATATTGAAAATGTTGCGATTATTAATCTTTAGGTGCATAAAGCTTAACAAATTCCATCAAGTTTTCTCGAATTTCTCTTAATTGTCTATATTTAAGAGTTTCTTTAAATGGTTTTGTTTGTTTGCTTGGTGGCAAAGAAGCATATTTGCCTAACCACATATTTTCCAAAGCATCAAAACATTCTTTCAAGTTTTGTACTGATTTTTTAGTAAATGTAACCGGAGCAGTAATACTTGCAGCACCTTTTACA
>CALEJY010000259.1 GCA_937898445.1 uncultured Candidatus Melainabacteria bacterium
CGATTAGGATTTTTGTTCCGCCAAGATCAATTCCAATTGAATATTTTTCCATATATCACAAATTATAGAATAAAAACTTAAAATTTGCAAAATACCTGATTATTTGCTAACATATTAATTATTAGATAAGGGAGATGTAAAATATGTTATCTTGGAAAAAGTTGGTTTTGGCAATAACTTTAATGGTATTTACCGCTCAATATGCAATGAGCGCAGATGTTTGGGTTAACGATTTGAGAAGAATGTTTACAAGAAATTCTTCAATAATCTATGAAATTAACCTCAGAACATTCGGGGCGCAAGATATAAATAAAGACGGAATTATTGAGTTTGATGATGGAGAAGAAAGCGGAACATTTTTAAATGCAATTCCACGTCTTGACGAGCTTGCAGCCAAAGGGATAAACACAATTCACGTACTTCCAATTACTCCTGTCGGCAAAACAAAAGCTCTAGGTACTGCCGGCTCATTGTATTCAGCATCAAGTTTTAACACAATTAACCCTCAACTTGTTAGCGACAAAAGCGCACTTCCTGCAAAATCACAAGCAATAAAATTCGTAAACGAAGCCCACAAAAGAGGTATTCGTGTAATCATAGACTTGCCGTCTTGCGGATCTTATGACTTGTATATGCAAAGACCGGAACTTTTTGTAAAAGACAAATCAGGTCAACCTGTAGTTCCTGCGGACTGGACAGACGTAAGACTTCTCAATGCCGGAACAGAAACAGACATAAACAGAGATGTTTATAATTTGTTCAAAAGTTTTGTAGATATGGTTATAAGCATTGGTGCTGACGGAATTAGAGCCGATGTTGCGACAAACAAACCTGCAAAATTTTGGAAAGAATTGATTGACTATTCAAGAACCAAAGATCCACAATTTTTGTGGTTGGCAGAAGCTTCTGAAAGTTGGACAGAAGCAGTTTCGCCATACGCAGTATTCACCCCTTACAACAAATTGTTAGAAGCAGGCTTTGACGGATATTACGGAAGTTTCTTCAATATAAAAAATTACAAAACAGGAAAAGAATTAATCAATCAAATCGTTGCAACAAACAATAATTTGACTAAATATGCTGACCACAAAGCCGTAATCGGAAGTTTTACAACTCACGACGAAATGAGTCCGTTACTTATTAACGGAACAAATTTAAGCGAAATGATTATTTGGTTAAATGCAACTTTACCTGTAAATTCTTATTTTGTAGACGGTTTTGATACCGGTGACAATTATATTTATATGTGGGCAAACAAAGAGGCGTTTAAAACTTACACAGACGACGATTATTATTTCGTTCATCGTGGAAAGATTGACATTTTTAACTTTTCTCGTAAACCGGGTGGCAAAAACGAACTCCTTGAAAGATCTTTCGCACTTGCAAACGGGATTAAAAGAGAATTTATAACAATTATAAATAATGGCAAATTTGTGCCACTAAGAGTTACAAACCCATCAGTATTCGCATATTCAGAAAGTTACAACAAACAAAGTATTATTGTAATAGGCAACTTGAACTTCCGCAACAATTCTGATGTAGTAGTAACAGTTCCTAAATTAAGCACAAAAAACATGGTAGTTCCTGTAAGAGTTGACAGTATTCCAATTACTCAAAAAGGTTCAATTAAAACAACCCTAAAACCGGGAGAAATACAAGTTTTGCTAGTTAATGATTTGGAAGTAAAATAAATTTAATAATTTCCTCCCTAATGAGACTGTGCCGAACAAAAGGTGACTAAATGTCACGTTTTGCGAGAGGGAAAGCAAAGGTGGGTGCCAATATTAAGAAATTCCCTTACGGGATAGCACCCATCCAAACCTTCCCTCTAGGGAAGGGATATCTTATCGACATATTATCTTCTTATTAATATCCTTTTTTAGCCAAAGCTGCGATACGTTTTCTGTTCTTTTTAATAATTTCTTTTGAACGTTTTGTCAAGTTACCAGCGACATAACCTTTTTTCTTTTGTTGATCTTTGTTGTTGTTACCCATATTCATAACGCTTGTTGCAGCAGAAATACCATTGCCGATTGCATCTGTAACTTTTGACATTGTTTCAGCTTTTTTAGCTTTATTTTCTGCAATTACAGCCATTTTATCTTTATATTGACCACGTTTTTCAAGCTCAGCTGATAATGCTTTGGCAGTATCATTATCACCCATTTCTTGTGCAAATTCTAGTTTTTCAGCCAATACATCATCATTAATATCTGCATATTCTTTAGATGCACCATTTTCAATCATATTCTTTTTAGCATCTTTACCTAAATTATTTTCTTCTTTATTAGCTTCTGCCTTTTGAGCTTCTCTTGCTTTTTTAGCATTTTCTAATTTTTCTTTTGGAGTTTCTTCTTTTTTAACTTGTTCTGTTGTAGTTTTTGATTTGTCATCTGTTTGCGCTTTTGTATCTTCTGCATTGATATTTTGTTCTGCATTTTTAATTTCTGCTTGCGCTTTCTTTTCTTCTGTTTCTTTCTTTTGTTCTTCCTTAGACTTTTCGCTTTCTGTCTTTTTTTCTGCTTCTGTTTTGTCTGTATTGTTGTCTGTATTGTTTGTATTATCAGTGTTATTTGAGTTGTCTGTTCCTTCTGTAGATTCAGAATTTGAATTATCTTTGTTTTCTTCGTTCTTTTCAACTGCTTTGTTCATTTTGTTATCAACCAACATTCCGATAGATGCAGCAGTGCTGATTGCACCACCAATTGCACCTAACATTGATGCTAATTTGCTATCACTTCCGAATGATGTCATCAATTGGCTTGTTGAAGACATTGCAGAACCAACTACACTGCCAACTTTTGCAATTTGACCGAATGTACCAGATTGTCCTAAGCTACCCAAAGTTGATGCAGCACTTGTTACTGCAGATGCAGCACCTGCAATTGCTGAAATTTTGCTAAATACTCCATTTGCTTCCTTACCTTGTACGGCTCTGATATTGTTAACCATATCAGCAGAAGATGCTACAACATTCAAACCAGATGTAACTGCACCAAGAACTCCGCCGGCTGCGCCTCCAACACCAACTTGACTTGCAGCAACTGTAATTGCAGCTTGACCAATTGACATCAATGCAGCAGTTAAATTACCGTTTGCTAAATTAATTACACCTTTAGTTACGCCACAAGCAGCAACTCCATAAGTACCAATTGCAACCATAACTTCACCTACTGCATGTGTCCACGGGCTTAATAATAAAATAGTACCTGTTGACAATGTAATAGAGAATTGGTTTTCTGCAATTCCAACTGCGCCCAATTGTTTAGCTAATTTCTTTTGTTTGTCTTGTTCTTTCTTTTCAGCTTCTTTGTTTTTCTTGTCAATTACTTTTGTTTTTTTAGTAACTTTCTTTTGAGTTGCTTTTGTTGATTTTTGAAGTTTTGTGATTTTTGTTCTGTTTCTTGTAATAACTTTTCCGCTTGCTTCAAAACTTACACCAATTTCATTCAATCTTGCATCATTGCTTGCAATTTTATCAGCATTAGGAGTTTGAGTTGCGTTACCTTGTACAGCAGTGCTACCCAAAGTTGCAGCTTGTTGTTGAACAGATTGAGTATCAGCTTGTGCTACTGCATTTGAACTTTGAGTTTGTGCTTGGTTTTGACCTTGAACTTGAGCTTGACGTTGAGCATTCATATCTTCCGCAGTAAGTTGTTCATTTTCTGCAACGATAGCTTCGTATTCAGCAACCATTTCTTCTTGTTTTTTTGCAGCTCTTTCTGATTCTTTTGTCATTTTGATGATTTCTTTTTCATCTTTTTTCATTTGTTTTGTAAGCTGCTTAGTTTCTTTTTCAAGTTCTTTAGTTGTTTTGTCTGTATCTTTTTTTACGTTTTCAGAATCTTTAGATGAATCTTTTGCACTGTCTTTAGCTTTATCAACAGTATCTTGAGCTTTTTCATCTGTCATTTCTTCTTTTTTGCTTGAACTTGTGCTTGAAGAAGATGATGTTGTAGCATCTGCGGCTTTGTTTTCAACTTCGTTTGCTTCTTTTTCTTCCGGAGTTTCTTTTTTCCCATCAGAAACTGTTTTTGTAGCTTTTGAATTTTGTTTTTCCAATTCGTTAGAAGATTTTGTTTCAACTGATGTTTCAGAAGGTTTTTCTTCTTGAACCGGAGCTGCAGCACCTGTTGTAGAACCAGTTTCAGTAGCTTGTGCAGGTTCTGTTTGAGTTGTTGCAGAACTTGTTTGTTGTTGAGCAGTTGCAACTTTTGCAGAAGTTGTTTGAACTCCTGCAGATTGAGTTTCAACATTTGTTCCATCTGCTGTATTTGTAGCACCTTCTTCTGCGTTACCAGCGGTTTGATCTTGGTTATCTTGTTTGTTTGCTTCGTAAGTTGATTGAGTTGTTTCTTCTCCAGTAATTGAAGAAATTTGACCATCAACTTTATTCAACCCTTCTAATGCAGAAGTTGCAGCAGAAATTGCATTATCAGTCATTTTTTCTGCAGTTGTTACAATTCTAGGATTTGCAACAAACTTAGCTTCTGAGCCAATACCCATGCTTATTCTACCTTTACGAAGGTTTTTGTAGCCTTTTTTAAATTGCCATGTGGCAATTTGTTCAAGCCCGACAATTACACGATATTTACCCATTTTATTTAATGTAACACCAGTGTTTCCTGTAAAGTCTAATGCTTCTTTGTCAGCAGGAATTGTTTTTTGAGCGTATTCTTGGTTGCTTGCGATGTTGTCGTTTTCTTCCGGAACTGAAGTTGAAATTCTTGTTTTTTCTTTTGTTGTTTTGTTTTTGAACTCTGCAACAGAAGTTTCAGAAGTTTGTTTAATTTCTTCAATTCTTTGGTTGTTATTGTTAATTGTTGCTTTGTGTTGTTCAACTTCTTTTTTGTCTGCATCGCTTGCAGCATCGTTGTTATCATTATTTTTATCAGAAGAATTGTTGATTTCTTTATCCAATTCATCTCCTGATTTACCAGTCAATTTTTCTAATTTAGTTTTTGCTTGTTCATTTTCTTTTTCAAGTTTTGCAATTTCTTCTTCACGTTTATCTTGTTCTTCTTGATAACGTTTTACAATTCTTGAAATTTTGAAGTTTGCAAATTTAGCAAATTTAGCATCATTTTTAGCAACTTTGATGTTTCTTCTTGAAGTCATAATTTGTTGTGCTAAATCTGCTCTAATTACTTTGCCATCTTTAATTAATTCTTTTACGCTATCATCATTTACAATAAAATCTTCTTCTGCAGTTGTTTCAGGAGTTTTTGTTTCTTCTTTAGCTGCATTGTTATCTTCGTTTTCGTTATCAACTGTTCCTTCCGGTTCATTTGATGCAGGAGATTTTGCGTCATCTGTAGCTGATGATGGAGTAGTATTTTCAACATCATCAGTACCTTGAAGTTCACTTGCTGAAACTACGCTGTTTTGAACACCCAAAATATCTGCAATATCTTCAACAGATTTTGAAGTATCAGATGAATATTCTTTTGTATCGTTACCAATTTTATTAGCTTCTTTAGCAAGGTTTTTACCTTGAGCCATTGCCATAATTGTTCCGATAAAACCGATTTCGTGAGAAACAGTTTGAGCAGTCATTTTGTAATTTGCTTGAGATGTATAATCAGCTAAAGTATCGCCGATTTCAATTGTTTCATCTGCAAGTTTTTCACCTAAAACTGCCAAAATGTTGATATCGTTCAATGATCTTGCGATTGCGTTTTTGTCAAACTGCATATCATCAGATTTTTTAGTATTTTTATCTTCCAACATGCCTGTAAGTTGAGCATATTTTTTAGCTTCTGTATCTGATAATGCTTCGCCATTGTTAACTTTGTTTTGTAAAGTTCTCCATTCTCTAAGTTGTTCTTCGTACTCTTTTAGAGCTTTCTTTTGATCTTTAACTTTGCCAAATAATTTACTTTCACGTTTTTGTTTTTCAGGTAAAAGGTCTTCTACTTTGTCATTAATTTTTTCAGTAGTGTCATTACATTTTTCGATTTTCTTTTTAGCTTTAGGAATAAGGTCTAAATAAGGTTCTTTTTCTGTTGTATCATCTCCTTCATCAGTAGTGTCATCAGTGCTTTCAACGTTTGCACCTGATGTTTGTAAAATTGTATTTGCAAGGTCAACTATATCTTGAGGAATATTTACACCATTGTTAACCATTTGCATAATTTCTTTAGCAGAATAACCTGACCATTGAGGGTCAAGGATTTTGCCTGCTTTTTTTGCGTAAGCTTCAATAGTGTATTTTGTATTAATACTTGCTTTTTTTAAAATCTTTGTGTTTTCAAGATTTCTTACATCTAAGTTGTAACCACCTGCTACAATGATTTCATAACCTGTTTCATCTTTGTAGAATTTTTCAAAATCTAATTTTGTGTCATCATCCAATTGTGCATATAGGCGTAATGCCTCAGAATAGCTAATTAATTCGCCATTCACGGTCAAATAATAGTCTTGAAATATTTTAAATTTATTTGGTTGACTGTTTACTTGCATAATGACCCTTTTCCTTAATTAGGTTAACGGGCATTTTACAAGTATTCTTTAATTTATTTTGGAATTTGTTAATAAAAGTTTACATTTTAAAAAAGTGAGAAGTGAAAAGTGAGAAGTTCTTTTCGCTCGCTTTGCTCGGTAATTGGTTTTGGTGCGATAGCACCTGTAACGGTCTTTTCACGTTTCACTTCTCACTTTTCACTAACTTACAAATGTTTCTCAATATTCGTAATAATTGTAGATTTAGGCATAAGCCCAACTAGTCTTTCTAACGCTTTTCCATTTTTGAAAACAAGCAAACTAGGCAAACCGCTTATTGAATAATCTTGCGCAGTCTTAATATTTTCATCTGTATTAATTTTTACAAACTTAACTTTTCCTGCAAATTCAGTTGCAACTTCATCCAATACAGGACTAAGTTTTCTGCAAGGCCCGCACCAAGATGCCCAAAAATCAACAACTACAGGTTGTTCAGAATTTAAAACTTCTTGTTCAAAATTTGCATCATTTATTTCTATTGTATTTGACATGGTTGGTCTCCTTTTTGTAGAAGTGAGTGGTGAGTGGTGAATTGTAAATAGCCCAATACAGAAGCTATAATTCTAAAATATCCTTTTGAGCGAAGCGAATGTAAAGAACCATTCACCTCTCACTATTCACTATTCACTTTTCACTTGTAATCCTACCACATAATTTATTTTTGTGCTATCATCTAACTAGAACTCTATAGGATAGGAATATGGCAAGAAAAAAAGTAATAGAAATCGTTCTTGATACAGAGACGACGGGATTAGATTATACAAAAGAGAAGATGGTTGAGTTTGCCGCTGTTAGGCTTGAAAACGGAAAGATTAAAGATGAGTTTCAAACTTTGATTAATCCTGAACAACATATTAGAAAATCCAGTATTGCAATACACGGAATTACCCCTGATATGGTTGCAGATGCCCCAACAGAAGCAGAAGCGATGCCAAAAATTTTGGAATTTATCGGAGATTATCCGATTGTTGCACACAACTGTATTTTTGACTACTCGTTCTTAAACGAAGCTAGTCTTAGAACTACAGGCAAAGAATTGACAAATCCTCGAATTGACTCTCAACAAATGTTTAAAGAGGTTTATCCAGATTTGTTCTCTCACGGATTGGATGCGTTGACTGAAAGATTTCATGTCGAACTTAAAAACCACCACCGTGCAATGGCAGATACAATGGGATTGGCTTTGGCTTATCCAAAACTAAAAAAATTATATTTCCAAAAATACGATTGGGAAGTTAAACAACTTGATAATGTTGAATACTTATTTGAAAGATTTTTGAGAATACAACAAACTGTCACAACTTTGCAATCTGAATTGCAGGATTTGAAATCAGTATTTAAGTTATATTTTGAACAAGGTGGCGAACCTATCATTTCTCAAACAGGTGAAACCCTTGTTTACAATTCAAAACAATCTTTTGGTTACGATTTGCACCAAATCAAAGATGTTTTGGAAGAAGTCGGAGCTTTTGACAAAGCTGTTAAACTTAATACAGGATTTATTGACAGATTGGTTGGCGGATGCAGACTTGATGAAGAAAAGAGAGAACTTATCAAATGCGCCCGTCATGAAATCAACGAAACAAGAAATATACAAGTTATAAAAGCAGGAAAATAGTAGAAAATAGGAAAAGGATATGTTAGAAAAATTCGCACAATTTTTTAAAGAACCTCCGGTAAAAGAGACTATTCAAGATCCGGAACAGGTTAAAAGTATGTATTCTCATTGGAGGTTGAGAATATTTTATGCTTGCTTTATCGGTTACACAATTTTTTATTTGTGTAAAAAGAACATCGCAGTAGCATTACCTGGAATTATGGATGAATTTGGCTATTCTGCAACAGAATTAGGTTTGTTAGGTAGCTCATTATATTTGACATATGGTATCGGTAAATTTGTAAACGGCGTTTTGGCTGACGGTTCAGACGTTAGAAAATTCTTCCCGACAGCGTTGTTAATGACCGCACTTGCAAACATTTTATTTGCACTTGCACCAAACTTTGTTAATATGTTAGGACTTGATCCTAAAATGACTGCAATGGTTTTATTGTGGGTATTAGCATTTTTATGGGGCGTAAGCGGATGGTTCCAATCAGCTGGTTTTCCGGCAGTTGCAAAAAGTTTGACTTATTGGTACTCAAACTCTGAACGTGGTACTAAATGGTCATTGTGGTCTTGTTCTCACCAAACAGGTACATTTTTAAGCTTTATTTTGGCAGGTCACATTGCAGCTCATTTCGGATGGAGAGCAGCTTTCTTAGTTCCGGGTACATTAGCAGTTATCACTGCTTTGTGGTTGTTTGAAAGACTAAGAGATAGACCGCAATCTTTAGGTTTGCCTGATGTAGAAGTTTACAGAGAAGAACCTGTTAAAGAAAAATCAGCAGAAGAACAAAAAGCAGAAGACGATATGTCTTATGTTCAAATTTTCAAAAAATACGTACTTTGCAACAAAACTCTTTGGTTACTTGCAATTGCTTATGTATTCGTTTACATAATCAGATTTGGTGCAGAAGACTGGATGATTATGTATTTGAAAAACGCTAAAAACATTGAACTTCAAGACGCAACAAACATGATTGCATCATTACCTCTTGTTGGTATTTGCGGAACTGTTTGCGCAGGCTTGATTTCAGATAAATTATTCAAAGGCAAAAGAGCGCCTGTTAACTTAATTTATTTAATCGGTGTAATTTTTGCAATTATTGCTTTGAAATTCAATACAATCGCTAACTTGAACTACGTAATCATCGGTTTGTTAGGAGCTTTCACTTACGGACCTCAAATGATGATTGGCGGACTTTGCGCAGTAGAAAGCAGTTCTAAAAAAGTTGCATCAGCAGCATCTGGTTTTACCGGAACATTCGGCTACATCGGAGCTTTCTTGTCTGCAACAGGTACAGGCTATCTTGTTGACAAATTAGGTTCTAACGGCAACCAAAACTGGGATGGCGCAATCTACTTCTGGTTAGCATCAGGTATTATTTGTTTGATTATTTGTTCAATTCTTGCAATTGACGAATACAAAAAAGATGCTAAAAAAGCGTAACCTAGAAATCTCACCTCTACGAGGGAGAGGTCGCAGTTCTCGTGAGCGATAGCGAACATTAGAAATGCGGGAGAGGGGTCAAATAAAAAAGAACGGCGTAAAAACCGTTCTTTTTTAATGCAGAAATTTTTGTTCATTGTATAATATTTCTATGAATAAAAAATTATTTGTAATATCAGGTTCATCCGGTGTCGGCAAAGGCACAGTTTTAAAAGGTTTTTTAGAAAACAACCCCGAATTTATGTTGTCAGTATCTTGCACAACAAGATTGCCAAGAGAAGGTGAAGTTGACGGAATTAACTACTTCTTTTTATCAAAAGACGAATTCCAACAATGTATTGATGACGAAAAATTCCTTGAATGGGCAGAATTTGCCGGAAACAGATATGGAACAAAGAAAAAATTTATAAAACAATGTCTTGATGAAGGCAAAAACGTAATTCTTGAAATCGACACAAAAGGCGCATTACAAGTAAAAAAACAAATGCCGGAAGCAGTGTTAATTTTCATTTGCCCGCCATCATTAGAAGCATTAGAAAACCGTTTGAGAGGTCGCCACACAGAAGACGAAGCGACTATTCAAAAACGCATGAATGAAGTTAAACAAGAACTCGATAGAGCAGAAGTTTTCGACTACAAAATCGTAAATGACGATTTGCAACGAGCAATCAACGAGTTAAAACAAATTATTGAAAAGGAGCATAAAAATGCTTAGCGGGAAAACTGTTCTTGTCGGTATAACAGGCGGAATTGCAGCGTACAAGATTTGCGAACTTATCAGAATGTACAAACGAGCAAATGCAGAAGTTTTGGTCGTTTGCACCCCAAACGCATTGAATTTTGTGACAAAATTAACTCTCGAGAATTTGAGCAAAAACCCTGTTGCAGTGGAAGAATTTGAGGACAAAGATTTTAAACCCGAACATATTTCTTATGCTGATAGGGCAGACATTATGGTAATCGCACCGGCAACCGCAAACACTATCTCCAAAATAGCGACGGGAGTTTGCGACAACCTTTTAACATCTATCGCTTGTGCGTTCACAAAACCGATAATCCTAGCTCCGGCAATGAATTGCAATATGTGGGAAAACCCAGTTATTCAACAGAATTTAAACAAATTAAATGTAGAAATCCTAGAACCAGAAAGCGGCTATCTTGCTTGCGGTTACGAAGGCAAAGGCAGACTTTGTTCGCTAGACAAAATCTTTGACAAAACCGTAGAAGTCCTAAATTGCAAAAGATTAAACGGCAAAAAAATTGTTATAACATCAGGTGGCACAATTGAAGAAATTGACCCAGTAAGATATATTTCAAATTACTCGTCAGGCAAAATGGGATTGGCTCTTGCTGACACTGCCAAAAATCTGGGCGCAGACGTAACTCTAATCACAACTTGTGATGTCACAAGAAAATACAATGTTGTAAAAGTAAAATCCGCTCAAGAAATGAAAAATGCAGTTGAAAAAGAATTTGATACATCTGATTGCATAATTATGGCAGCAGCCGTTGCGGATTATAGAGTGAAAGAAAAATTTTCACAAAAGATGAAAAAGACATCTGAAAACGAAATCACTCTAACTTTAGTAAAAAATCCTGATATTTTGAAAGAATTATGCTTGAAAAAACATTCAACAAATGCAGATAAAAAATCACCTCTTATAATAGGTTTCTGTGCAGAAAGTGAAAACTTGTTAGAAAATGCAAAAGAAAAAATCAATAAAAAAGGTTGCGACTACTTGATTGCAAACGATATTTCAAGAAAAGATATCGGATTTTCAAGCGATTTTAATGAAGTTACGATATTAGATAAAAACGGCGGAATGAAAAAACTTGAAAGAGCAAACAAAAAAACAATCGCAAAAGAAATATTTAATTATATAAATGAATAAATACGAAATAACAAAACGAATAGAAAAATTTGCACCACCTGAACTGGCAGAAAAATGGGATTGCTCAGGTTGGATTGTGGAAACATCAAATACAGATATCAAAAAAGTTATGTTGTGCTTGACTGTAACAGATGACGTTGTAAAACAAGCAAAATCTCAAAACTGTGACATGATAATTTCACATCATCCGTTGTTCACAGTGCCATTAGCTTTTTCACCCTCGCCCCTAAGAGGGAGAGGGAACAACTGTCCACGAGCTTTAGAGAGTGTTACAGTTGTGGGAGAGGGGACAGATAAACCTCTTGACATTTATTGCACTCACACCAACATGGACAGAACTCAAGGCGGAACAACGGATACATTAATTGAAACTATTTTTCCTCACATCAACAGGGAGAGTGAGCAGTTGCCTGAACAAGGAGAAGTTCCAAATGAAGGATTTGTCAGATATATTAATCACAAAATTTCAATGAAAGATTTTATTGATAAACTTAAAACAATTTCACCTAATTTAAGATACGTTAATAATAAAGGTATTTCCGAATTAAAAAAGATTGCATTTTGCGCTGGTAGCGGAACAGAATTTATTCAAGAAGCGTTTGAAAATGGAGCAGATGCACTTGTTACGGGGGATTTAAAATTTCACACTGCATTAGATAGCCCGATTGTTGTCTTTGATATTGGGCATTTTGAAAGTGAAATAATGATTTTGAATGTGTTTGAAAAACTTATCAATAATGATGTAGAAATTGTTCGTGCTAAAGAACAAAGTCCGTTTATTTATCCGCTTTAGTTTGGAAAGGATAATCGCTTTTTATCTGCCAACCATCAAACATCATTATAGCAGCGCAATATTGCGTATTGCCCCCTTTTACCTGATTTATGAAAAACTCTCTGTTATATTTTTCAGGAGTGTTTGATTGATATGTGTACGGTTGAAAGAAATATTGGTCTTTTAATGGGCTATAAAACAAAAAAGTAAACTGATTTACACACTCAATTCGACTATCTTCATCATCAATAAGTTTTTTGTCAGTAAGATAGCGTAAATGAATTAAACCATTATGATTATCAGAAACATTGTTTGCATTATCGTCCGATTTAGAACTGCCTGCCCAGTTGGTCATGTTAATAACAGATCCATCAGCCAGAATTACATTTAAATAACTCCTTCCTGTTTCTTCTTCCGTTTTAACAAACTCATCAATAACCTTTAAATACGGTTTTAAATAAGTATCAAACCAACTTTGTATTTCCGGACCATTTGCTCTACTTGTAAAACCTTGCCAATTCTCCATTGACCCATATTCCGCAATAGCTGAATTTGTGGCCTGCGACATTACAGTATAGAATTTTTTAACCTTGTTAACTGTCACTTGTTTTCTATGGTTCATTATCAAAGTAGGCAAAGTCATTGCAGCAACAACACCGATGATACCAAGAGTAATTAAAACTTCCGCAAGAGTAAATGCAGCTAGGCGGCTAAGAAGCGAAGCAGCTAAGCTATTTCCCTTTTTCCCCTCGCCCCAACGGGGAGAGGGAGCAGTTCTTTGCGAATGGATATGAGCATTAGAAATGCGGGTGAGGGGTTCACGCCCATGTAATGCCGAAACTAGTTCAGGGTGACAATTTTTATTACTCAAATTTTTAAATTTCATACCAAACCTCTTAATGATTATAATAATATATTATATATTTACTATAGTAAATATTACAGTTATTATAATCTCTTTGCTGAACATTGTCAATAATATAAAATTATTTTATGGAAAATAATTTTGGATACGTTTTAGGTTCAAATATAAGAGCAGAAAGATTGCGCCGACACCTAACACAAGAACAGCTGGCAGAAAAACTCGACATGAGTATAAACTATGTCGGGAAACTTGAGCGAGGAGTAATAATTCCGAGTGCATTAGTTATTTTCAAACTATCCAAAATTCTTCGAACAGATATGAACGAATTATTTAAAGAAATTCCAGAGAATTTCTTGACAATTAAATTTTAGTATATATAATAGAGATGTACCCAGTAATGGGGTGTCGCCAAGTGGTAAGGCAGCGGTTTTTGGTACCGCCATTTCGGAGGTTCGAGTCCTTCCACCCCAGTTTTTTAAAAGACTTATCAAATGATAAGTCTTTTTTAGTATTGTTTTTTTACACACTTCTGTTTAAGACACTTATTACAGCATTTTTTACTGTTTCCATTTCTTCCGGTTTGCTCTCTGCAATTAATAAAGTTAGCGCAAATAATGTTCCATTATCTATAATTGGCTTTCCATTCTTATATAGCATATAATTTTTATCTAAAAAGAATAAGAAGCAACTTGCACCAATTCTCTTATTACCGTCAGTAAAACTGTGGTTTTTTACAATAAAATACAATAGCATTGCAGCTTTTTCTTCCAATGTAGAATAACAATCATTTCCACCAAATGTCTGATAAATTTGATTTACCGAACTATCAAAACTATTATCTTTTGGATTTGCAAATACATCAGATTCAAAATCAGATTTCATATTATTTATTACTTTTAAAAATTCATCTGTAGAAATTTTTACCGCATCACGTAATGTCTTGCCTTTTATGTCAAGTGTTTTATGATCAAAATCATCAAGCAAATTTAGCCCTAACGCAAAATCTTTCATTAGAGAATTTAATTGTTGTGCTTGCTCCAAATTTTTAATTTCGCCATTAAAACCTCTTTCAATAATCCCTAAAGCAGATTTTAATGTTTCTATTTGCTCTTGTTTCTCTTTTAATATTTGTTCATTAAGTACATAACCTTTAGTAATATATTCTTTTAATGTCTTCGTTGCCCAAATACGGAATTTTGTAGCAACTTTAGATTTAATTCTATAACCAACAGCAATAATCATGTCCAAATTATAATGAGCTAAATTTCTGGAAACAGTTCTCTTGCCCTCTTTTCGAACTTGTAAGAAATTCTTACAAGTTGAATTTTCATCTAGTTCTGCTTCGGCATACACATTCTTAATGTGCATAGTAATATTTTGAGGTGCAGTACCAAATAACTTTGCCATTGCATCTTGAGTAAGCCAAACTGTTTCATCCTGCATTTTTACACTAACTTGAGTTTGTCCATCTTCACTTTGATAAATTATTAATTGACCTTTATTTTCTTCCATATGCAAATTGTAGCATAAAAAATTTATTCAAAATAAACTAAAAAACGAGGCTTTCTAAATTGAAAACCTCGTTTTTATTATATTTAGCTTTAGTTAATTTTAACTTATGCTTTTGCTCCTGATTTTTCGATGATTTCTTTTTCAACGTTAGCAGGAACTTGTTCGTAGTTGTGGAATTCCATTGAGAATGTACCACGACCTTGAGTGTTTGATCTCAAGTCTGTTGCGTAACCGAACATATTTGCCAATGGAACTAATGCTCTAACAATTACGTTACCTGTGTTACCTTGAGGTTCTTGACCTTCAACACGACCACGTCTTCTTGAGATGTCTCCGATAATTGTACCTGTAAATTCATCAGGAATTTCGATTTCTACTTTCATCATTGGTTCAAGGATACAAGGTTGTGCTTTGCGGCAACCATCTTTAATAGCCATAGAACCAGCGATTTTGAACGCCATTTCTGATGAGTCAACTTCGTGATAAGATCCATCATAAAGTTCAACTTTAACGTCGATCATTGGGAATCCTGCTAGGATACCACCTTCAAGAGCTTCTTCCATACCTTTTCTTGCAGGTTCAATGTATTCTTTAGGAATAGCACCACCAACGATTTTGTTTTCAAATACAAAACCGGCATTTTCTTCAGCTGGAGAAATTCTAACTTTAACGTGACCATATTGACCTTTACCACCTGATTGACGGATGAATTTAGAATCTTGATCAGCGTTTCCACGAATTGTTTCTCTGTAAGCAACTTGCGGTTTACCGATGTTAGCTTCAACTTTAAATTCTCTCAACATACGGTCAACAATGATATCAAGGTGAAGTTCGCCCATACCAGAAATGATTGTTTGACCAGTTTCTGTATCAGATTTAACTCTGAATGAAGGATCTTCTTCAGCAAGTTTTTGAAGTGCAATACCCATTTTGTCTTGGTCTGCTTTTGTTTTTGGTTCAATAGCAACTGAAATAACCGGTTCAGGGAATGTCATTCTTTCCAAGATAATTGGAGCTTTTTCATCACACAAAGTATCACCAGTTGTTGTATCTTTCAAACCAACTGCTGCACAGATGTCACCTGCGTAAACTTCTTGTTCTTCAAGTCTTTGGTCAGCATACATACGAACCAAACGAGCGATACGTTCTTTTTTGCCGTTTGTAGCGTTTAGAACATAAGAACCAGCAGTGATTACGCCAGAATAAACTCTTAAGAATGTCAAACGACCAACATAAGGGTCAGTCATAACTTTGAATGCCAAAGCTGAGAATGGTTCTGTATCAGAAGAATGTCTTTCAGTTTTTGTTCCATCTTCCAATTCACCTTCGATAGCTTTTACATCAACCGGTGATGGCATATAATCAACAACTGCGTTCAATAGAAGTTGAACACCTTTGTTTTTAAATGCAGTACCGCAAGTTACAGGAACGATTTTGTTTTCGCAAACTGCTTTTCTCAAAACAGCTTTCAATTCATCAACTGTAATAGATGCAGGATCTTCGAAGTATTTTTCCATCAAAGCGTCATCTTCAGATGCAATAGCTTCAACCATAGCATCATGATATTCTTGAGCTTTTTCTAACATATCAGCTGGAATATCTTCTTCTTTAATATCTGTACCTAAGTCGTTTGTATAAATTTCGGCTCTCATTGTCATCAAGTCAATAAGACCGTTGAATTTGTCTTCATTACCGATAGGCAATTGAATAGGAACTGCATTAGCACCCAATCTTGTTTTGATTTGGTCAACAACTCTGTAGAAGTCAGCACCTGTTCTATCCATTTTGTTTACGAATACCATACGAGGAACTTCGTATCTGTTAGCTTGTCTCCAAACTGTTTCAGATTGAGATTGAACACCACCTACTGCACAGAATACAGCAACAACACCGTCTAATACACGTAAAGAACGTTCAACTTCGATTGTAAAGTCAACGTGACCCGGAGTATCGATAATGTTGATTTGGTGACCTTTCCAAGTAGCTGTAACGGCAGCTGATTGAATTGTAATACCACGTTCTTTTTCTTGTTCCATAAAGTCTGTTACGGCTGCGCCATCATGGGTTTCACCGATTTTATGAGTTTTACCTGTGTAAAACAAAATACGTTCAGTTGTAGTGGTTTTACCAGCATCGATGTGAGCGGCAATACCAATGTTTCTGATTTTTTCCAATGGAGTTTTTCTAGCCATTTTTGTTTTTCCTTTTTTATATTGTGTACATCGCTATTATATTTTGTAGCTTCACTAAAATTATCACATGAACATAGTTTTTTGTAAATAAAATATTAAGAAGACTATAAGACATTAAGTCTATAAGTCGTAAAGTTCTTTACATCAAATTGCATTAATAAAATTTTGTACAGACTGTTTAACGAAATGAACTTAACGTCCTATCGCCTTATCGACTTAAAGACTTGTTATTTTAATATTTTTACAATATAATTAAAATCATGGACACGACAAGAATAGCTGAAATAGTAAAAGATACAAATTTACAACACATTGCAATAATTATGGATGGCAACCGCCGTTGGGCTAAAGAAAAGAATTTGCCTTCCGCAATGGGACACAAAAAAGGTGTAGATGCACTCAAAGCAACACTTCGTGCCTGCAAAGATTTTGGCATAAAATATTTAACTGTCTACGCTTTTTCAACAGAAAACTGGAACAGAAAAAAAGAAGAAGTTGATTTTTTGATGGAACTTCTTGCCATCACTCTTACCAACGAGCTTGCAGAAATGCACTCGGAAGGAGTTGTAATTAGTTTTATCGGCGACACAAAAAAACTCAGCCCGAAACTTCAAAAAATTCTAAACAATTCCGTTGAAACAACAAAAAATAATACAGGCGTACATCTTCAAATCGCTTTTAATTACGGCGCAAGAGATGAAATTCTTCATGCAGTAAAAAATATTGTCGCACAAGGAATTAATCCAGAAGATATTACAGAAGAAACAATTTCCGAAAACCTATATACAAAAGGAATTCCTGACCCGGATTTGTTAATCAGAACAGGCGGCGAAAAAAGAGTTTCAAATTATCTTTTGTGGCAGATTGCATACTCTGAAATCCTTGTAACAAAACAGTATTGGCCTGAATTTGATAAAAAATCTTTAGCAGAAGCAGTTGAAGAATTTCATAACAGACAAAGAAGGTTTGGAAAGTAGAAAGATAAGAAGACGGCAGGTCAATAAGACGTTGAGACGATAAGTTCTTTACATAAAAGCTAGATTGTCGCATTTTACTAAAACTATTTATTGAAATGAACTTAACGACTTATCGCCTTATCGACTTAACGTCCTAAAACTAGAAAGGTTGACCTATGAAAATAGTTTTTGCAACTGGCAATCCGCATAAATTACAAGAAATCAAAGATATTGCAGGCGATACTGATATTGAATTTTTGTTGCCAGCAAAAGGATTTGATCCAATAGAAGACGGAACAACATTTGAAGAAAATTCTTATATTAAAGCAAAAGAAGCTGCAAAATTAAGCGGTATTGTTGCTTTAGCGGATGATTCTGGATTGT
>CALEJY010000260.1 GCA_937898445.1 uncultured Candidatus Melainabacteria bacterium
TTCGGACTGTTGTCCTCAGTATGACGATTTCTTTTTCCGTAACAGACTTTGCCTCCAAACCTCTTTGCATCTAAGCATCTTTATAAGACTAAAATTATCGCAGTGTGGACTACTTACATAGCACTGTAGAAAACTTTGTGGTTTTTAGTAGAAAAGTGGATATGTTTTTGTAGAAAACTCATGAGTTTTCTACAATGTTTTTGTCAATAATTAGTTTTCTACAATTTATATAGAGTTTTAAACATGTTTTCTACAATTTTTTCTACATGCTACAAATTACTCATACCAATAGTTTTCATTGGTTTTCTACAAATAATTAGAGCTTATTATTACTATTATATTTATATATTTAATTATTAATATAATATATAATATAAAACTTATTGTTCAAAACTCAGAAGGTAAAGTTTTCGTATTATTTTGTTCTATTTAATTTTTCAAGGACTATAATTTTATTATATAAGTAAAAAATCGGGAGTAAGAATTATGAAATTTGTTGTAAAAAAAGAAGATTTATATAACGGTATAAAGATTGTAGAAAGAGCTACTTCTGCAAAAGCTTTGCAACCTGTACTTTTAAATATTTATATTGAAACTATTGGTACAAGCGCAATTAAGCTAGTTGCAACAGATTTAGATTTGACAGTAATTGCTGAAGTTGATGCACAAGTTGAAGAAGAAGGAAAAATTACATTGCCTTCAAAAACACTCAACGAGATAGTTTCAAAACTTGGCGATAAACTTATTACTTTTGAAATGACTGAAGGTGAAACTTCTGTAAACATTACTTGCCAAAACTCAAAGTTTGATATCATCGGTATTTCAGCAGCAGAATTTCCTCCTGAATTTTCTAATGTTAATTTGAATGATGACGAAGGTTTTCAAATTGAAATCAGACCGTTTGTAAAAGCTGTTCGTCAAGCAGGTTTTGCAGCTGCAAGTTATGAAACAAGCAACCTTTTGTCAGGTATTGTTTGCGATATTTCAAACAATGTTATGGAAATTGCATCTACTGATGGAAACCGTCTTGCTAGAGTTCGTGAAACTATTGATAATCAAGAGAATATGGCTCAACAATTAATCATTCCTTCAAAAACTTTGAATGAATTTATTAAAATGAGCAGTTTTATTGATGAAGATGCTGTTAAAGTTTATACTGAAAAATCAAAATTGATTATCAAATCAGAAAAAACTATGACTATTTCAAGACTTTTAGAAGGTCAATTCCCTCAATATAACAAACTTATTCCGAATGAAAGTCCAAAAGAAGCTATGGTAAATGTTTCTCAAATGATTTCAGCTTTGGAACGTGTTTCTATTATGGTTAACGAAAAAACAAGTATTGTTAAATTGGAATTTAGTCATAATACTTTGAAACTTACTGCTGATACTCCTGATTCAGGTAAATCAGAAGAAAGTATTGATATTGATTATGCAGGCGAAGATTTGACAATTGCATTCAACTACAAATATGTTCTTGAAGCTTTGAAAAACATTGATTCTGACGAAGTTAAAGTTGGTTTAAATACACCGCTTTCAGCTACAATGTTCAAGCCAAACAGTGAAGAAGATTATGTATGTTTAATTATGCCTGTACAAATCAGATAATAAAAGGTGTATAATATGAGTATGAAAGAAAATGCAATCAAGTATTTTAAAAGCGGATATTCTTGTTCTGAAAGTATTATAAAAGCTGCGTCAGAAGAAGGTTTATGTACTGAAGAATTGTTGCCGATTGCAACATCTTTTTCCGGCGGAATGGCATCAGGATGCGTTTGTGGAACTTTGGCTGCTGCCCAATTAATCAACGGTTACAATTTTGGGCGTGAAAATACAAAAGGAAATGATCCTGTTGCACGTCAAAATTCTGCAAAACTTGTTGAAGAATTTAAAAAGAGAAACAAGATTACTTGTTGTAAAATTTTGTCAGCAGGTTTGGAAGGTATGGCAAGAAAAGAACATTGTTCTAAGTATGTTTCTGATGTTTGTGAAATGTTGGAAGGAATAATGAGTATTCATGCTTAATGTTCTTGCGATATTTTTAGGCGGTGGAATTGGTGCAGTATTAAGATATTTGGTTGGTTTGAATTTCTCTAAATATTTTAATATAAGTTTGCCGATTTCTACTTTTTTTGTAAACATAATTGGTAGTTTTATAATCGGTTTTTTGTTCTTTTTCTTTATGGAAAAAACAGATATTACACCGGCTCTAAAACTTGCTTTGACTGTAGGTTTTTGTGGTGGTTTGACTACATTTAGCACATTTTCTCTTGAAATTTTTGAGATGTTTTCAAATCAACAATTTGTTCAAGGTTTGATTTATATATTTTTGAGTATTATAGTTTGTTTGTTAATGACAATGATAGGAGCGTATTTTGCAAAACTTGTTTAAATTTGATAAATTAAATTTCATAACTGCAGGAATGCCGATTAGAACTGGAAAAGGTTCTTATCCGCAAGCTTTTGACGTATTAAAAGAAATGAACTTAGACGGAATGGAGTTGGAGTTTGTTCACGGAGTTAGAATGAGCGATGACAACAGAAGTTTTGTTAAAGATATGGCGAAAAACTTTGTTATTACTGCACATGGACCTTTTTATATCAATCTAAATTCTAAAGAAGAAGAAAAAGTTGAAGCTAGTGTTCAAAGAATTATTGATACTGCTGCAGTTGCTGCTCAAGCCGGAGCTTTCAGTATAACTTATCATGCGGCTTTTTATATGGGAAAAGATAAGGAAACTGTGTTTGAACAGGTTAAAAATCAAACCAAAAGAATTATTGATATACTTGAAAACGAAAAAATCAAAGTTTGGGTAAGACCTGAAACTACAGGAAAAGCTACTCAGTGGGGAGATATTGATGAAATTATAAATCTATCAAAAGAGTTTGAACAAGTTCTTCCTTGTGTTGATTTTTCGCATCTTCATGCAAGAAGTGCAGGTGAGTACAATACTTATGACGAGTTTTCAAAAGTTCTTGAAAAAATGGGAAATAATATCGGACAATATGCGCTAGAAAATTTTCACGGTCATTTAGCAGGAATTGAATATACTGCAAAAGGTGAAAAACAACATCTTAATCTTGAAAATTCTGATATGAATTATAAAGACTTGATAAAAGCAATGAAAGAATTTGGTGTTAAAGGTGCTTTAGTTTGCGAAAGTCCGAATATCGAAGATGATTGTAAATTATTGAAAGATTATTACGAAAGCTTGTAGAAAAATTTGTTTCAAGTTTTATGTAAAAAATAAAAAGACCGATTTTTTGTCGGTCTTTATAATTGTGTGAGTAAATGTGTATATTTATAAGTAAACGTAGTAGTAGTTAATGTATTACGCAACAAGAGCGTCAGCAAATTCTGAGAAACCTGCAACAGTTTCTTGGCTAAGAGGTTTGTTTAAATATTTTGCTAACTTTTCTTTGTCGCAACCTTTTACATTTGCATAGGCAAAAGATGCAAAATCGTTATCTTCAATGCCTTGCAAATCATCTAATGCTGCCATAAATGCAGAACCTGCAAATGCTTGTTCTAATCTTTTTGTAGTTGCTGCATCAGATTTATCAACACCTTTTGTAAGTTGAATGCCCCAAATTTGCGCTGCAGTAGCATCAAGTGCGCTTGCTTCAACTTTTTCTGTTTTAAATTCTGCAACCGGTTTTGTTTCAGCTGCTTTTTCTTCTTTTTGAGAGCGTTTATTGCTAATAGCTTCATAGTAAGCTTTTAAAGCATCTATGTTTTGTTTTTCGCCGCCGTTTCCGTTTACTTTAGTCATTTCCGTTTCTCCACATTTTTAATTACTCACAGAATATATGACGGCATGTTATTTAATAAACTTTAATAAAAAGACAAATATTGTTAAGAAATGTTTACAATAGTTTAGTGAATGGTGAGTGGTGAAAAGTGAGTAGACCCTATCAAGGAAGTTGTTTTCTTTCATTTCACCAACACTTCCTTCTTTCCCCTCGCCCCAACGGTGGAGAGGGGGTGGTAAATATGACCAATGAGATAATAAAAACCGTTATAACGGTCATTATAACGGTTTTAAATATTTTATTAATTTGGTTATAGGGTACTAAGTCAAGCCTCAGGTAAAAGCTACTTACGTGGGGCTTGCCCCTATATTCACATTATTTATTATTTTTATATATTTGTCAACCCTATTTATTATAAATAAAGAATATAACCGACTGTTTTTACAGTCGGTTATTTATGTGAGTAAACGTATATTTATAAGAAACTATGCTACAACAACTTCTGCATTCAAATCATCTGCAATGTATTCAGGCATGTTTTCTTCTGAAAAATCAATATTTGCAAGACTTTTCATAGATCCTTCATTCAACTTTCCATAAGTATATGCTCTTGTTAAATATGATGACCAATCATTGCCTTCAATTGCATTATAAGCTGCTTTTTTGTCTGTTCTGTCAGCTTTTGATGTGTCTAATGTTTTTGCAACTTGAGCCAAATCTTCCAAACTTCCTGCTGCCGGTTTTTTAGTTGCTCCTAAATTCAAACCCATTCCTGCATAAAAGTTTGCAGATTCTAATAATTCATCACCTAATTCTTTGTGTTCAACATTTTCAGTTTTACCAACCGGTACATCTGATTTTACTTCAGCCGGTTTTTGTAATCCTTTTTGTTGATTTACTCTTTTGTCGTCATTGTTACCAAATAGACCAAAATTTCCGTTGATAGATACCATAATTCCATTTCTCCGTTTCTTTGTTTACTCATGTTCTCTTAATTTATTTTCTTTATCCTATTGGATGTTTTCCATATTTATATAAAGTATTTTTGTATTTAAAAATTGCGTAATTTATATATATTTCTTATATATTTATTAACAATTCTTAATAATTAAATATAAAATCATTTTCGCCATATATGGCTATATGACTGAATGTAGACTTATGGCTAATGGTAAAAATATATCGATTTGTTAATATTGTATTATCGCTGGATAAATATTGCAAAAGATAATTTGGGAATTATGAAAGAGAAAAATAGTGATTTTACAGTAAGAGAGATTGATGTATTAACTTTTTTGGTGAACGGCGATAGCAATAATGTTATTGCGGAAAAATTGTGTATTACAAATCATACTGTAAAGCACATCTTACACAGATTTATAAAAAATTGGGGGTTACAAACAGAACATCAGCGGCGATTAAGGCAAAAGATAATAATATTATTCCTCATCCAAACTCAAAACAGCCATAAATGCTTCTTGAGGGACTTCTACTCTGCCGACTGATTTCATACGTTTTTTACCTTTCTTTTGTTTTTCCAAAAGTTTTCTTTTACGAGAAATGTCACCACCGTAGCATTTATCCAATACGTTTTTGCGCATTGCTTTAATATTTGTTCTTGCAATTACTCTACCGCCCACTGCTGCTTGAATTGGAACTTCAAACAATTGGCGTGGAATAATTTCTTTCAATTTTGCGGTTAATTTTTGACCGATATAAAACGCACTGTCCTCGTGACAAATTACAGAAAGTGCATCAACAACTTCGCCTGCAAGCATAATATCAAGTTTTACAAGTTTAGAGCGTTTGTAATCTTTAAACTCATAATCCATACTTGCATAACCTTTTGTACGTGATTTTAATTGATCATAAAAATCAGTAATAACTTCACTCAAAGGAATTTCATATTCAAGACTTGCACGAACTTTGTCGATATAAGTCATGTTTTTGAAAATTCCACGTTTAGTTTGAGCCAAATCCATCAAAGTTCCGACATAATCATTTGGAGCGATAATTTGAACTTTTACATAAGGTTCTTCAATATAATCTCTCAACTGTGCCGGAGGAAGGTTTGCTGGGTTATCGATTTCTATCATTTCTCCGTTTGTTTTATGAACATGATAAACAACGGAAGGTGCAGTTGTTACGATAGAAAGCCCATATTCTCTTTCCAACCTTTCTTGAGCAATTTCCATGTGTAACATTCCCAAAAATCCGCAACGGAAACCAAATCCCAATGCGCTGGATGTTTCAGGTTCAAAAGTAATACTACTGTCGTTTAATTTAAGTTTTTCTAAAGCTTCTTTCAAATCCGCATAATCATCATTATCAACAGGATAAAGCCCTGAAAATACCATTGGTAAAGCTTCTTTGTAACCAGGAAGTGGTTCAGATGCAGGATTTTCAACTGTTGTAATTGTATCGCCTACAAATCTTGTTAATTCTTTGATAGAACCTGCAAAATATCCAACATCACCGCAAACAAGTTCATCAACCTGAACTCTCATTGGTGTTTGATATCCCAGTTCAACAACTTCATATTCTTTTCCTGATGCTATAAATCTGACTTTATCGCCAAGTCTGATTTTTCCATCCATAATTTTGAAGAAACATAGAGTTCCTAAGTATTGGTCATAAGCACTGTCAAAAACCATTGCTCTAAGTGGATTTTCAGAATTATCCACAGGTGGAGGAATTAAATCAACAACTGCTTCTAAAACTTCATCAATACCGATACCGGCTTTTGCACTTACAGGAATTGCCATTGAGGCATCAATTCCCAAAACTTCTTCAATTTCTTCTTTCACTCTGTCAACATCGGCAGAAGGAAGGTCAATTTTGTTAATTACAGGAATAATTTCCAAATTCTGTTCAATTGCAAGATAAACGTTAGCCAAAGTTTGAGCTTCAACACCTTGAGTTGCATCAACTATTAGCAAAGCTCCTTCGCAAGCAGCGAGAGAACGAGAAACTTCGTAAGAAAAATCCACGTGACCCGGAGTATCAATTAAATTTAATTCGTAATCTTTGCCATCTTTAGCTTTATACTTCATTCTAGCAGAGTTTAGCTTGATGGTAATTCCACGTTCACGTTCGATATCCATAGAGTCCATAATCTGGTCTTGCATATCACGTTGAGCAACAGTTCCTGTTTTTTCAAGCAATCTGTCAGCAAGGGTAGATTTTCCGTGATCAATATGGGCAATAATACAAAAGTTTCTTACATTTTCTCTATATTTCATAATTATTATTATATAGAAAAAATTCAGAACATCAAGTGATTAAAGGTTTTTATCTCACCAAACCTTCAGTTTCGTTAAACATTACCATATAAAAATCAGGGCTTGTCATATTTGGATTTTTCTTCATAAATTTTTTAACATCAAAATTATCCAAATATTTGTCCAATTTTTTGAGAATTTTTTCGTTATCTTCGTGTTCGGTTTTGAGCTTTGCAATATATTGACGTGTCATTGCAAGAATTTCGTCTTCTGTCAAAATAGGTTGTCCGCCTATCAAAACTTCATCCGGTTCTTCTTCATCAATATACTTTTTTAACTCTTTTTTAGGATCTTCTTTTTGTCGTCTGCCGTTGCTATCAGAAGATGTAGAAGAAGAAATTGCTCTGTTACCAAAAGGATTGTTCACATTGTTAAACATATAAGATGCCTCATTTTTTTATAAATTACGGCAAATAAAAATTTTTCTTTAAATAAATCATACTTTTATATTAAATGTAACCATTAAGGGATAGCACAATTCTCCTCCCTTGAGAGAGAGGAGAATGTATTGAGCTGCTTTTGATACAAATTATGTATCAGTGTTTTTAGACATCTAATTATTCATCTTGCGGATGTTTAATCAAACCTGCGGTTGCTGCATACATTGCTGCTGAAACTTCTGCAGTTGATGAAAATGGTCCGTATGATTTAATGAATTTTGAAACATCAAATGTATTCATATATCTAGCAATTGCGGTTTGAGATTCTTCTGTCAAATTGCCGACAAATAAAATATTTTTCAAATAATTTTGAGCTTTTTCTTCAACATCAGATTCTCCATAGTCAGAAGAAGAAAATTCTGTGACATCTTTATCTTCTTTTTCTTTCGCAGAAACCCCATATTCTTTAGCTTTTTGTGTTGATTGTTCTTCTTCTACTTTTTCTTCTTCGTCAACTCCTTGAGCTGCTGATGTGTAAGCTTTTGATGATACTCCTGAAATTTCCATATACCTGTCCTTTCTGTAACTACTTTTACATAATGGTATATCGGACACTTTTTTTCTAAACTTTAGGGTTTATAAAGAGATGTTAAGATAAAATAATTGATATTAGTTTATTTTTATAAGACATGGGGTTGACAAACATTGAAAAATCGTAAATAATAAAATCAAAGGGTGGCACCTTGAGAAAGTGCCGGAACTCTTTAGAAATCGAAGTGGCATCTACTTATTTAAGTGGGTGCTACTTTTTATTATGAATAAAATCAAAAATAACATAATTAATGTAAGATTGATATTTTCCATAGGCGACCTCCTTTCATTAAAACAATCGACCGAAATCGAAGATATATGTTGTGTCGATGTTTTTAGAAAAAAGTTCCTTTTACCCAAAATTTATATTATTATGAAATTTTATTTTTGTCTATTTGTAAAATTATTGTTTTCACAATGACTTATAGTAAATTTTATTTTCATGTTATAATGAAAACTATGAGAAAACCAATTGTAGCAATAGTAGGGCGACCAAATGTCGGAAAATCAACTTTTGTAAATCGTTTGATAGGTACAAGAAACTCTATCGTTGACGATTTGCCGGGTGTAACACGTGATAGAATTTATTTTGATGTTGAATGGCAAAATAAATTATTTACTGTAATTGATACCGGCGGAATTATTCCGGGTGATGAAGATGAAATTATGTTATCTATTTTTGATCAGGCAAAAATTGCTTGTGAAGAAGCCGACAAAATTATATTTATAGTAGACGGAAAAGAAGGTGTTAACCCTGTTGATTATGATATTGCTAATATTTTAAGACAATCCGGAAAACCAGTTTTTTTGGCAGCAAACAAATCTGATAACAAAGAATCTTTATTAATGGTAAATGATTTTTATTCACTTGCGATAGGTGAACCTATTGGTATATCAGCACTTCACGGTTCTGGCGGTGTTGGTGATTTGTTGGATTTGGTTACAGAAGATTTTTCAAGAGAGGTTGAAAAAGAAGAAGATAATACTATCAGGATTGCGATAGTTGGTAGACCTAATGCCGGAAAATCTTCTATTGTAAACGCTTTGTTGAATGAAAACAGAGTAATTGTTTCTAATGTTTCAGGAACAACTCGTGATAGCATTGACAGTTCTATAACCTACAAAGATAGAGAATTTGTTATTGTTGATACTGCCGGTATTCGTAAAAAATCGAAGGTTGACTGGGGTGTAGAAAAATTTGCCGTAGATAGAGCAATTCGTTCAATTAGAGATTGTGATGTGGCTTTGTTAGTAATTGATGCTACTCAAGGAATTTCAGATCAAGATAAAAAAATTGCATCTATAATTACAGAAGCTGGAAAAGGTTTGATTATTGCGATTAACAAATGGGATTTGATTGAAGATAAAAAATCAAACACAATTAATCAATATAACAAAAAATTGGCAAATGATATTCCTTTCTTGGAATATGCGCCAAAAATTTATATTTCAGCTGTAACAAAACAGAGATTAAACACAATTTTCACAGAGGCAGAAAGTGTTTATGCGGAATGTACAAAACGTATTTCTACTGGACTTTTGAATAAGGTTATAAAAGAGGCTTATATGCTTAATCCGCCTGCATCTTCAAAAGGTAAGCGTTTGAAAATTATGTACGTTACTCAAACAGGTGTTCAACCTCCGCATATTGTTATTTTTGCGAATAATGCGGATTTGATGAAAGATCATTACAAACGCTATGTAGAAAACAAATTGCGTGAAGCGTTCGGATTTTTCGGAACACCAATAAAATTATCCGTCAGAGAACGCTCTGATAGAGACAAAAAGTAGTCATAAAAAAAAGAGGATTTTAAAAAAGTCCTCTTTTTTAATTCATTATAACTTGCTAACGAAACACAAAACATCGTCAAATAAGTTTTTAATCGGAACAGAAACATCAAAAGCAAGAATTTTTCTGATGTATTCGATTTTATCTTCGAATGATAAAGTTTTTCTGTGTTCTTCTGGGATTTCGGCAATAATTTGTTCAATTTTGCTTTCATCAATTTCAATTTTATATTTTTCTAACAATTCTTCTGATAACATAATATTTTCAGAAATATCTTCAATAGGGGTAATTGCGGAAAAATCAATTTCCAATGTGTCCAACTCGTTCAAATTTTTCATCTTTCTATTTTTAACTCCTTTTTTATAACTAATTTACACAAACGCTTCTGTTACAAAAGATGCCATTTCGTCAAACATATTTTGTAGTGGCTTTGTAATGTCAATCATTGCGTTTTC
>CALEJY010000261.1 GCA_937898445.1 uncultured Candidatus Melainabacteria bacterium
AATGGCAAAATATTCAGAATTTCCAAAACCATTACTTGACAGATTGGCAAAATTCTTTCCTGAAGCTGATAGAGATTTGTTCTTTGAAAAATGCGAACAAATGCACAATATAAGGGTTCAGGCTATTGAGCAACAAAAACGAATTAAAGAAAACATGTAAAATGTATTTGCAAAAAAATCTTTGAGTAGTATGATATTAAAGGATAGATAAGTATAATTATTAAAAAGATTAGGGAAATAAAATGAGAGAACAAAAAGTTGCCGTAATTGGTTGCGGCGTATGGGGAAGAAACATCGTTCGAAATTTTTATAACTTGAACGTACTTGACACAGTTTGTGATATTGATGATGAAAACTTGAAAAAAGTTACTGAACAATACCCTGGAGTTAAAGTAACAAAGGATTTTCATGACATCATCAACAATGAAGAAATTACCGGAGTTTGCGTTGTAACACCTAGCCACACTCACTACAAGATGGTTAAGGCAATGTTAGAAGCCGGCAAAAATGTTTACGTAGAAAAACCGATTTCTACAGTAGCTGCAGAAGCTAGAGATTTATCTCAACTTGCTCATGAAAAAGGGTTAGTTTTAATGGTTGGTCACTTGTTGTTATACCATCCTGCAGTAAACAGACTTAAAATGCTTATTGAAGAAGGTGCATTGGGTAAGATTATTTATGCACAAAGCGACAGATTGAATGTTAACTATTTCAAAAACGATAGAAGTGTTATGTGGGATTTAGCTCCACATGATGTTTCAATGATTTCTTACGTAATCGGCAAAGCTCCTGTTCATGTAGTTTCTGCAATGGGATGTTCATCTGATCAAAACGAAATCATGGATATTACGCATGTTGGAATTCAGTTTGAAGATGGCGTTTTAGGTCACATTTCTGAAAGCTGGATTACTCCGAGAAAACACGTTCAATTACTTGTTAGAGGTACAAAAGCTACTGCTATTTTAGATGACACAGTTCCTGAAAACAAACTTGTAATTTACGATAACTTTGTAAAAGATAATACGCAAAACATTAAACTTGATTATCTTGAAATTGAACCGCTTAAACTTGAATGCCAACACTTTGTAAGTTGTTGTGCATCCGGCAAAAAAGCTCGTTCAGACGGAGATAATGGCTTTATGGTAACTCAAATTCTTGAAGAAGCTGAAAAAATAATGCTTGGTGACAAAGTAAAAAAACTTGACGAAGTAAATTATGCACTTTCAAGAACTAAAAAATAGTTACACATAAATTTTTAAATTAAATCAATGGAGAGAACATCAATGGATATAAAAAATAATCTTGCAAATATAGTATCAGTAACAAGAATTTTTGTAGCTTATGCCGCAATTGCTTGCTTATATATACAAACAACTTGGGCATATATTATCGCCTTTGTTTTAACAATAATAGCATTTTCTATGGATGGATTAGATGGCTATCTTGCAAGAAAATTAAACCAATCTTCTGAATGGGGTTCTGTATTAGATATTTTGGGCGACAGAATTGTTGAACTTTCATATTGGATTGTTTTTGCAGTAATGGGTTGGTTAAATATTATTTTCCCATTAATTTGTGTTGCAAGAGCATTCACAACAGACGGAATCAGAAGTGTTGCTTTATCGAAAGGAATGACAGCTTTTGGCGACAAAACAATGCAATCAACATCTTGGGGCAAATTTATTTGTGCATCAAGATTTATGAGAATTAGCTATGCAGTTGCAAAGGTTCTTGCATTCTTGTTGTTAATCGCAGTTAACACTCCTGGCATGGAACTTTGGAACGGCACTCCGATTTTGCATACTATCACAATGGTATTTGCATGGGCTGCAATTATTTTCTGTGTAGTTAGAGCTATTCCTGTTGTTGTAGAAAGTCCTAAATTATTCAAGTAATCGAGAAAAAAACAATGGCTAAACTCAACATCGTATTATATGAACCTGAAATTCCGCAAAACACAGGAAATATCGCAAGATTGTGCGCTTGTACCGGAGCTAGTCTTTATCTTGTCGGGAAATTAGGATTTTCACTATCCAGCAAATATACCAAAAGAGCAGGATTAGACTATTGGGATAGTGTTGATTTGCACAAAATTGATACAATGGAGGAATTGTTTGAAGCAAATAAAGATGCTAATTTTTATTATCTGACAACAAAAACTAAAAGATTGTACACGGATATAAAATTTCAAGATGGCGACTTTATTGTATTTGGACCTGAAACAAGAGGTTTGCCGGACATTTATGTTCACGACAAAAACGCTTTAACTATTCCGATGAAAGAAGGTCAAAGAAGTTTAAATCTTTCAAATTCCGTTGCAATCGTTGCATACGAGGCTATCAGACAAAATGGACTATAAACTTCCAAATTTACCGATAAGAGAAGAAAATTCCAATAAGGGAACTTTTGGAAAAATTTTGAATGTTTCTGGCTCTGAATATATG
>CALEJY010000262.1 GCA_937898445.1 uncultured Candidatus Melainabacteria bacterium
TAATAGCTAGTTTCCCTGATGGGTCTTACATGGAAATAGAAGAAAATTGGGGAACTAATCACCTATATTTAGATTATTATCCGAATTATACTAAAAGAAAAAGTGTTCGATATTTTTCTTTTTGTTTTAATCATGAGGAGGAAGGTTGTAAGTCTTCTATAGAACCAATTTCTCCGTATGACTGGGATGGTTCAAGAGATCAGTTGATTGAAGATGCTAGAAAAGGGTGTTCAAGAGATGTTGATTATTTAGGTTATTGTGCCAAGTTGTTGCAATTTGATAATTGGGAATTTAAAGCTGATTATCCTTGGTAGAATATAAGTCGGCATTATGCCGACTTTTTTATTTTTTCTTGTTGGCGTACTTGTAATTTAAGACTAGTTTTTTTATCCATATTCGTTCTAAAATTTTTTCTCTTGTATTTGATTTATGTTCCTGTTAAAATCTTTTCAAGTGCAGAATATAAATAGAGGAATAAAAATTATGACAAAGAGAGTATTATTATGTATTATGGATGGATGGGGAATTAGCAAAAATCATCCAGAATTTGATGCAACTAAACTTGCACATCCTGTAAATGTAGACAGATTGGAAAAGGAATATCCGACAATTTCTATCCACGCTGATGGACAATATGTTGGTTTGCCTGACGGACAAATGGGTAACAGTGAAGTTGGTCACTTGAACTTAGGCGCAGGTCGTGTAGTTCACCAAGATTTATCAAGAATTAACAGAGCTATCAAGGATGGTTCTTTCTTCAAAAATGAAAAATTCTTGATGGCTATGAACCATGCAAAAGAAAACAATTCAGCTTTACATATTTTCGGACTTGTTTCTACTGGTGGTGTTCACTCATCTTTAGATCACTTGTTAGCTTTGATTAAAATGGCTGCAGAAAACGGTTTGAAAAAAGTTTATGTTCACGCTTTTTTGGATGGTAGAGATACTCCTCCACAAAGTGCTTGCACATTCTTGCAACCGGTTGAAGATGAATTGAAAAAATACGGTTTGCCTCAAGTTGCAACTATTATCGGTAGATTTTATATCATGGATAGAGATAATCGTTGGGATAGAGTTGAAAAAGGTTACAACGCTCTATTGTTAGGCGAAGGCGAACATGCAGCATCTGCTTGCGAAGGTGTTAAAGCATCTTACGAAAGAGGTGATAATGATGAATTTGTTCTTCCTACAGTAATTGGCGGTGAAGAATCAAGAATACATGATAACGATTCAATTATTTTCATCAACTTTAGACCTGACAGAGCTAGAGAAGTTTCTAAAGCTCTTAATTTCAAAGACTTTGATGGATTTGAAAGAAAGAAAGTTCTTAAAAATCTTTGCTACGTAACTATGACAAGCTACAACGAAGATTTTACATTCCCAGTTGCGTTCCCTAAAGAACATTTGGTAAACATTTTGGGCGATGTTTTGGAAGCTAATGGTGTTCACCAATTCAGAACTGCTGAAACAGAAAAATATGCTCACATTACATTCTTCTTTAACGGTGGTATTGATGAGCCTCAACCTCACGAAACAAGAGTTCTTGTTCCATCTCCAAAAGTTGCAACTTATGATTTGCAACCGGAAATGAGCGCACCGGAAGTTTGCGAAAATGTATTGAAAGCAGTAGAAAATCCTGAATACGGATTTGTTTTAGTAAACTTTGCTAACCCTGATATGGTAGGTCATACTGGTGTTATTGAAGCTGCTGAAAAAGCTTGTCACGTTGTTGATGAATGTGTTGGTAAAATCGCCGATGCTTGTGTTAAAAACGGTGTTACAATGCTATTGACTGCGGATCACGGTAATTCAGAAGTTATG
>CALEJY010000263.1 GCA_937898445.1 uncultured Candidatus Melainabacteria bacterium
TTCGTTTGCGCCGATTTCTGCAGCAAGCATGCCTGCGATATGACCAACTTCAAGTGAGTGTTTCAAAACGTTTTGCCCATAACTTGTTCTGTAATATAGACGACCTAGAGTTTTGATTAACTCTTTATTCAACCCCATAACGCCCATTTCAAGAGCTGCGTTTTCGCCTTCTTCCCAGATTTTTTTGTCAATTTCTTCTTGAGCTTTTTCAACCATTTCTTCAATACGAACCGGATGAATACGCCCGTCGACGATTAATTTTTCAAGTGCAAGTTTTGCAATTTCACGTCTGACCGGATCAAAACTTGATAATACAACGGCTTCAGGTGTATCATCGATGATTAAGTCAACTCCTGTAAGAGTTTCTAAAGCACGAATGTTACGACCTTCACGACCGATTATGCGACCTTTCATTTCGTCATTTGGCAATGCTACAACAGAAACAGTTGTTTCTACAACTTGTTCAATCATACATCTTTGCATTGTTGTAGAAAGAATTTCTTTTGCTTTTTCCAAAGAAGTTTCTTTGATTTTAGCTTCATTTTCTCTAACAAGCTGCATTTGTTCTTGTGCCAAATCATGTTTTAGCTGATCTAAAAGCATGTTTTTAGCATCTTCTGCAGACATGCCGGAAATTCTTTCTAATTCAGTTGTTTGTTTTTGAACTATTTCCGCCAAATAATCTTCTTTTTCAAGAAGTTCATCTATTTTTCTTTGTGCTTGAAGGTCTTTTTCAGTGTATTCTTGAATTTTATCTTCAAGCATGTCTTCACGTTTTGCTAATTTTTGTTCTTGTCTTGCAAGCTCCTGTCTTCTTTCTCTTTCTTCTTCGTTAAGTTTTTCTCTGTCATCTTGAAGTTCTTCAATAGCTTTGATACGAGCTTCTTTTAGGAGCAGTTTTTCTTTTTCTTCCAGAGCTTGTCTGTCTTTTTCTACAGACAAAAGCACGGATTTAGTTTTGCTTTGCTGGACAAACAGCACGGCGATTAGAGCTATTACCGCAATAACCGCAATAATCAATAAAAAGTCCATAAAGTTTTATACCTTATCCTTTTCTATTTTTTAATAATACACGCAATGCCCCGATACATATATCCTATCGGGTCACAAATTATTTATAAATTAACTTGATTTTATCGCATATATTTCCAAAAAATATTTACCTACTACATCTGTACATATCTTAACATAATTATGAGTTTTTGTATAGTAGATATTTATTTTTTGATACAAATAAAGTAGCTAAAATTTATTAACTACTTTATTATGTGTATTTGTGTTTAAAAATGTAAGATTAACCTCTTTTTAATCGTTCGCTTAAGCTAGAATTTATTATGATTTTTATAAATTCATTTGCATTTTTAATTTTTACATGGTTTAAAAATTTTTCTTTGCCTAATTTTATATAAGCTTTAGCTATGAATTCATCTGCAAAAGAACTTGATATTGAATCTACTCCATCAAAATCGATAAGAACATCTTCATTATCATTTAATGCTTTTTCTAAGATTTGGCGAAATCTGTTTCCAGTTTCTCTTAATCCGATTATTTGCCCGGTTTTTCTTAGTTCAATATCCATTTTACAAAACCTTTCTAACAATAAAAATTTGGTAAATCTTCAGTTAGTTCTACTTCAGAACCTTTTATTTTTTCAATACTACTTTGTATGCTATCATTTAAAGTTAATGTTACAATTGTTCCTTGCCAATATGTATCTATTTTTTCGACTATTGGTTTTGTTCCACTTTCTAGTTTAAGCATAACATCTCCAGATACAATTCGCAAATAACTTTTATCTTTTGATAAATCTTTTTTTATTAATTCAGCAGTAAAGTATAAACCATTTCCCATTCCCTTTGAGTTTATACCTTTTGCTTGGCTAATACAGCGCTTAATTGCAGTTATAGCATCTGCATCGCCCATTGTTTCTTGTATCCCTACGCCACAATCGGCAATACAAAATTCGGTATAGTCCCCACGAGAAAATTTCTGTGCGAACAATACACATTCTTCTGAGTTCGAATGAGTTCTTGCATTGTCAACAAGTTCTGGAATACACCAGCTAAGAGCTTTTTTATAGTTATCTTTTTTACTTTGTTTGGTAAAACTATATATAATATCTTCGTTGACAGAAATTACATCTTCTTCTGGTGTTGAATTGCTGAAACAGTAAAGCTCTTTGAATAGTTTTATTTCATCTTTGTTCCAATCAAAATCATCAGTAAGACCTAATGAATTATAAAATCCCATTCTCGCAATAAGCTTATCTGTTTCAGAATTGTTGCTATGGACAATTCCACCATGAAAATTTTCTTTAACATTAAGAATATAACGTAAATAACATAATAAAGGGGTTAAGCCACTTGGAGTTACTATTTCAGTATGACTAAAGCTGATAACAATACTGGTATTATCATCTATGGTGTCTTCAAATACAAATTTATGGATTGCATAAATTACTCCTAAAACAGTATCAATATTTAAATTTTTAGGAATATATACAAATCGTAATTTTTGTGGCTTATTCATAATTAATATACTAATTTATTTAAGTAGTTTCTCCATCCTCCATCTAAAGTATTAAAAATAATTTACAAAACTTCCTTAAAGTGATATACTTTTCGTAGTAAAAGGAGAGAAAGATTATGGAAATTAAAGTTTCACAAGACGTTAAGTCTACTCCTGTAGAAGTTTTGGTTATTAATAAATTTGAAGGTGAAAAAACTTCTGTGGAGCTTGCTAATACTTATGCCGTTGAAAAAGATGGTTTTGAAGGTAAATTTGGTCAAACTTATTTGATGCACACTTTGGGACAAATTCCTGCTGATAAGATTTTGATTATCGGTTTTGGTAAAAAAGAAGAATTTGATCATAACAAAATGAGAGAAGCAGTTGCAAAATCTATCAAAAAATTACAACAAATTAAAGCTAAAAAAGCTGCATTTGATTTTGATGTAAATGCTGATTATGGTAAATCTGCTGCAATTGGTGCTATGATTGCGGATTATGCTTATGACAAATATAAATCAGAAAAAGCTCATCATTTGGATGAAATTACTTTTGCAAAATTTTCAAAAGAAGATGTTGAAGAAGGAATTGTTTTTGGTGAAGCAATGAAATTCACTAGAGATTTAGCTAATACTCCTGCACAAATCGCAACTCCTCAAAAATTGGCTCAAATCGCATCTGAATTGGAAGGTGTTGAAACAAAAGTTTTTGATAAAGAAGAAATTCAAAGAATGGGAATGGGTGCTTATTTAGCAGTAGGTCAAGGTAGTGTTAATCCTCCTAAATTTATTCATATTAAATATACAGGTAAAAATGTTAAGAAAAAAATCGCACTTATCGGTAAAGGTATTTGCTTTGATTCAGGCGGACTTGATATTAAACCTGCATCTTCTATGTTGACAATGAAAGATGATATGTCAGGTGCTGCATGTATTATAGGTGTAATGCGTGCTTTGGCAAAACTTCAACCGGATGTGGAAGTTCACGGTTTGATTGCGGCTTGTGAAAATATGCCTTCAGGTTCTTCCTACAAACCTGGTGATATTTTGACCGCTAAAAACGGTAAGACAATTGAAGTTGATAATACCGATGCA
>CALEJY010000264.1 GCA_937898445.1 uncultured Candidatus Melainabacteria bacterium
CTCAAAAACAAGCAAATATTGCTATGGACCACTTCTTTGGAATAAAAGATTCTAACTTGCAACTCAAAGGATTAACTTCTGGTGATTTTGCAACTGTTAAAAAGAAAGTAGATTTCCTAGGTACCACAGATATTGACGAAATAACAAAAATGTTATCTGAAGAAGTTAAGGTTAAAAAGTCCTCTGAACTCAAAAACACGATTGGATTTTAAAGCCCACCCACATTCCACCACCTCTATTGCTATGTGGAGTGTGGTGTTGGGTGTGGTGTTTCAACTAAACTAATAATTTTTCTCGATTAACCAAAATAAGTATGTTTTTATATTTCTGCCCAAAATAATTTTCCGGTAGTTTTCTTTGATAAATGAACTTATTTCAACTGTTAAGGCCTAAAAACTAACTATTTCAAAAGAGAACTACGGTATTTTCTTTTCATCTTTTGAAAATAAAAAATTGCTGGAGGGAAAACTGGGCTAACGAAGTTTAATCTAACGTTATGGCAAGATTGAGGCAAAATACTGGCATTAATGTGAAACATTACTAACAGTTTAGAATCTTGTCCTAATAAAGTCTTTATCCTGTTACTAATAAAACCTCCACAGAGAGGCCACTGGCACGAGTTTGCAGGTGTGTTGAAGTATAATTGCATAGTTTCTGCAATTAAAACTTCAAACCACTTAAAACACGCGTGAACAGTGACAAATGCCCTTTAGAAACAACACATCATACCTTCTAGGTACTGCTTGGTTTTTCAAACTTGATTTTAGTTGATTAACTTGATTTTTCATCATGAATATTTCTAATTGCAACATTATAACCTAAATTAGATAATGTTTTTGTTGCATATCTAATAGCAACTTTACTAAAAAATGGTATATTAGGTCTAGGTTCCTTTCCTTTACTAATAATGCCCAAAACTATGGTATAGTTATTTGATTTAAAATCATTATCTATATATGAATCAAGCCCTTTTTCTTGTAGTTTCGTATTGTATTTTCTTCTAAATTCTGTGTCTAACAATGCTTCACCTGAAACAGTGGCTTGATTGAATAAGTGGCTTAGTAAAGAAGAGCCACCAGATTTTTTTATGTGCATTAAGTCTTTGTTTTTTGTGAGAATATCACAAACTTCTATTTTATTCCCTTTTCCACCTCCAAATGGAATTTCTCCGATTTTATGAATCAATGCAGCTCCAAGTCTTTCTGCAAGTTCCTCATTGTATTCATTCTCCGTATATGTTTCACTTCCATTAGATTTATATTTTAGTAGTTCTGTTTCATAAATAGGTATAGTTAAATATTCATCTTTTATTTGGGTTTCAAATGAATGATCAATTTGATACCATTTACTATTATTTAAACAATACGAATTATCTTCATATTCAATTTCAGCAATTAAACATTTTTGTGCTGACCAATTATACAAAACTTGATTTTCATTTTCCGCAGAGATTGCTTTTATAGATTTGTTTTTTAATTTGCTCATAGACAAATCTTCTAAGTTTTCAAAAGATGCTAAAAAATCATTTATGTCAATATCATGGTACTCTTCTCTGTTTCCCGAATATTTAAAACATTTTACTTGTTCCCAATTTATAACTTCAGGAACAGCAAGACATATATTTCCCAGAGAGTGAGATATAATATTGTTTATAACTTGATTATCTAATTTTTCAATCAACTCTTTGCTTTTTACGGCTTTAATATTATCAATCCACTCAAAATTTTCTCTATATGAAGTTGCTGTAAATCTATGATAACAATGGTCTAAGAAATCTTCAATTGTATCAATTTTCCTGTCAACAGTAATACTAAAAATATCTCCACCAGTTATAACGGCATTTTCAAATGTTTGATCAGAGCAAGTTGCAGTAACTGTTTTCATTAAATCACTAGTAATATTAAATCCGAAATCGAATATTCTTGCAGCTTTTGGCATTTGTTCCTGCGATTGTTTTTGATTTCCACCAATATTTAGTTTTGAAATTTTTCTAATGTCATCCGCCTTAACTGTGTTTAGAACAATCTTTAATCCAAATTGTTCTTCAATGACATCTTCGTTAAAAAGAGGTTTTGCATAGCCAAAAGTTAAAGCAAAGGTTTTTTGAATATCTCCGTATGTTCGTTTTACAAGTAAAACTACCTTAGAATTGGATTGAAACAATCTATTGTCGTTTATTTCAAAGAAATTCTTTAACCACATTGGTTGATGTGAATGACTACCAACAAAGTAAACTTGTTTGTACGGATTATATTCTTTTAACAACTCTATTTGATTTTTAAAGATACTATTTATATCCGTAACTTGTTCTTTTATTAAATATATTGATAGTTTATTTTTCATACATACCCCCACTTTATTAAACGAATAAAATAAGAACTATTCTATTCGACAATTGGGCTATATTTATGTTTGGAATAATTTTATCAAATACAAAATTTGTATAAATATATTATTATCAAATGGACAATGAGCATATTTGTTAGTTTTTATAGGGTTCTCAAACGTAGTTACTTGTTTCTTCTGGATGTTCCTAATATTATTTTAATAACCTCCTCTTCTTTTCGATTATCATCTTTTAAAGACTATCTGCAAAATGTTACTTTTTACCATAAACAGAATGAATCTCGTTTTAAAAGGGTAAAATCTGAGAATTTTTCTCCAATATTGACTTTTAATAAAAAATATTGTATACTATTTGTAAAGTGAGGTTGCTATGTTTGTAAAATTTTCAGTGCAAAATTTTTTATCATTTAAGGACTTAAATAGTCTCGAACTGATTGCATCTAATATTACTCAGCACGAAGAAAATACAATAGATACTAAGCAATATAAATTACTCAAAAGTGCTGCAATTTTTGGTGCAAATGCGAGTGGAAAAAGTAATTTATTTAAAGCTATGCAATTTTGTATTGTTTTCATCGAAAGAATCTCAAGCTAATGAAAAGATCCATGTTACACCATTTCTACTATCTACAAAAACGGAGAGTGAACCAAGTCTATTTGAGTTTGTTTTCTTAAAAAATAATACTAAATATAGATATGGGTTTAGGTTAAACAATTCTATTGTTGTTGATGAATGGCTATTCGCGGCTAGTAAAGTTAAAGAATCTTTATTATTTGAAAGACACGAGCAAGATATCAAAGTAGGAGCTAAATTTAAAGAAGGTTCTAAAATTATTGAATTAACAAGAAAAAATGCTTTGTTTTTATCTGTAGTTGCTCAATTTAATGGTAAAATTGCAGAATCGATTATTGAATGGTTTTATGGACTTAGAATAATTACTGGACTTCAAACATATAATCCTGTAACAATTGAATATTTAAAAGCTCTTGAAAATAAAAAAGAATTTATGACAATCTTAAATATTGCAGATTCTTCAATTCAAGATTTTCAATTTAAGGAACGAGATATTGAAAAAGCACCTAAATATATAAAGGAAGAATTAGAAAGAATTAAGGCATTAGGTGCAAAATATGAATTAATGCCTGAAATTAAAACTTATCATAATAAGTACAATGATAAAAATAACGTAGCTGGAACAGTAGAATTTGATTTCAATAAGAATGAATCAAAAGGAACTCAACATTTATTTTCATTGACAGGTCCTATTCTTGATACTATTGAGAATTCAAATATCCTTGTTATTGATGAATTTGAATGTAATTTGCATCCATTGATTTCACGTTTCCTTATTAAGTTATTTCATTTAAAAAATAAAAATGCTCAGTTTATATTTAACACTCATGATACAAAATTATTGAATAACAAATACTTTAGGCGTGATCAGATTTATTTTGTTGATAAAGATCAATTTGGTGGTTCTAGCTTATATTCCTTATATGACTATAATATTAGATATGATAGAACTTTTGACAAAGACTATTTAGAAGGAAAGTATAAAGCAATTCCATTTATTGATGAATATGGAATTTTTGGAAATGAAATAGATTAAAATTGGAGTTGCTAGATGGGCACTGATGATTTATTCAAAAAAGCAAGAGAAAAAAGGGAAGCAAGAAAAAGTCTAAACAAGAAAATTTTAGATAATATTCTTATATTATGCGAAGGTGAAAAAACAGAACCTAATTATTTTAATGGCATTAAATGTAAGTACAGAATGTCAAATGTTGAAATAAAGGGTTTGGGGGCTAATACTGATACAATAACTAAAATAGCAATAAAGGAGCATAGAAATTTTTCTCAAATATGGTGTGTCTTTGATAGGGATTCTTTTGATGCTCACAATTTTAATAGAGCGTTTCAAATGATTAAAAAATATAAAAATATACATACAGCATATTCTAATGAAGCATTTGAGCTTTGGTATCTCTTGCATTTTAATTATTATAACACTGGAATTACTAGAGAAGCGTATTGTAAAAAATTGGATAAGTTGCTAGGTAAAAAATATAAGAAAAACTCTACCGAAATATATAGCCTTATTTGTGACAAAGAAAATGTGGCTATTAAAAATGCCAAAAGGCTTTTTGATTCTTATCCAAATGAGAATCCTGAGAAAAATAATCCCTCAACAACAGTTTATAAGTTAGTAGAAGAACTCAATAAATACAAAGACACATTTTAATGCGAAACCTATTCTAACTTTTAAATAATTTGTAGGCTTAAAAGAAGAAGAATAGATAACATCGATTTTTCTTTTTGAAGTTTCTTCTTTAATATAAAAAAGATAGATTCTCTGAACAACACGCCATATCTTCTAGATACTGCTAGGATTCCCCAACGTTGTTTTGACCAGACGCTAATCTATATTTATTATAAATTATTATTGCTTATTTTTCAAATATTTTACAATTTAGAGTTATTTCTAAACCTACTTAAAGCTTCCATATTAAAGTTATCTGGATATTTTATTTCCATATCTAGCACTTTACCATTAGTATCTATAATTAGAACTTTACCGGATTTCTTTGTTACAAAGTAATTCCCGTTTGAGATATAGGCAATTTTGTCAAATATAAAATCTGTAATAAATTTACCTTGTTTTAATGAATACAGAGCATATTTATTATCTTTAAGTGGAGCTACAAACTCAGTCGTATGCTTCCAGTTTAAGTAATTTTCAAAGTTCTCATCTCGTTTCAAGGTTTAATACCTCCTGTGTAACCTAATTACCAATGTTTATTAAGAAATTCTTCTTAAATATTCTATTTGTTTAAAAACTGACATATTGACCACATTCGTTATTTCATTGTAGAATTTACTTACAAAAGGTTCCAGCGTCTTCTGGCGGGTGGAGCCATAAAGGAGACGATATTATCGCCTCCTTTATTTTATGTTTTTCTTCTTTTTTATCGTTAGGTAAATATTTTTGCTATAATTTCTTTATGAAATTTCGATTTGCTAGAGATGCGTTCAAATATCTACTCCAAACATATAAAATCAAAGAAATTTATATGCCATATTATTTGTGCGATGTTATGCGACACATAGCATTTGAAGCAAACTGCAAATCAATATTTTACCATATTGATGACAATTTCTTCCCCTCACAAACTTTTCCAAAAGACAAATTTATTTTATACCCTAACTATTTTGGGATTTGTGACAAAAATGTTGAAAAATTAGTTAAAACATACCCCAAATTAATAGTTGATAACGCTCATTCTTACTATGCAAAACCTTGCGGATTTGCAAGTTTTAATTCTGCTAAAAAATTTCTACCGGTAAAAGACGGAGCTTACCTGTGGATAGGAAATGATGAAAACAATATTTCCAAAGACTACAATAGACAAAAAATATTTTTGAATTATCACGAAAAATTAAAATCAACCAATCAATTAAATATAGAAATCTCATCTGACTGTATTCCGTTTTGTTATCCGTATTTAGCTCCAAATATTGAAAAGGCGGATGAATTAGCAGAAAAACTAACCCAACAAGGAAAAACTATATACAGATATTGGAACACACTTCCAAAAAGTTACAACGAATACAAGTTTTATAGCAGATTAGTTCCAATTCCTCTAAATTAACAATAGGCAAATTTCTCCCATTGCATTATTTTGATGTTTGCAATAGAATAAATTTGCAGTTATTCCCAGATCGTCTAGCGGCAGGACTAAAGACTCTGGATCTTTCAACGGTGGTTCGAATCCATCTCTGGGAATTTCTTCAAATACTTTCTTACTTTCAAAAAGGAAATGAAAGTATTCGAACCACAAGAATTTTCCGTGTTACGAAAAATTCTTTGGTTTTACCCTGAAGGGTACCCTCATTTGCAAGGCTCGTGATGCTCGCCTGCAACTGAGCTGGAATCCATCTCTGGGAATTTCTTCAAATACTTTCTTACCTTTAAAAAGAAAAAGAAAGTATTCGAACCACAAGAATTTTCCGTGTTGCGGAATTTATTTATGGAAGTTACAATGAAAGGGATATTAAAAATATGGTTCTCGAAGTTAGCCAGGTTACTGGGAAATATATTAGTAAACTTGAACAAAAAAAGTTTTTAAAAGTCGTTAAATTGAATGATGCAACATCTGCAATAAAACAGGCAGTAGATGATGCCGCTAATATTGCAAAAAAAGATATTATTAACGCAGTAGAACCTTTAAAAACTAGAATTGCGCAAAAAGATGAATTTATTAAAAATCAAAAAAATGCTAATCAAATTTTGCAAAATCAAAATGATAAATTGCAACAAACTAATTCTAGCCTACAAGTAGAATTAACAGGACAAAAAAATAAAAACCAAATTCTACATGACGAAAATCAAAGTTTGCATAGCCAAAATAAGGAAATTCAAACAAAACTAAAAGACCAAAAGACAGTAAATCAAAGTTTACAAAATGAGAATACAAAATTAAATGATAAAAACTCATCACTTCAAAAAACATTAGAAAAATATACAGACATTATAAAAGAAGCATACAAACAAAGTATAACTCCTGAAATTAGAGAGCAAAAATCTGGAATTGCAAATATTTTAACAAATTTAATCAAACATAAATCAGAGGCTGCAAAACCTAAAGAAGAAGCTAAACTTGTTTTGCCTAAAGCGACTAACATAAAAACTGAACCAGTGATTGCAAAACCTAAAGAAAATGTTGAGCTTGTTATGTCCAAAACAACTAACATAAATCCCAAACCTGTGATTACAAAACATGAACCGGATACTACCTTTTCAACAAAAGCTCCTCTAACAAAAGAAGAAGTTATAGCTAAAATTAGAGAAGAACGAAAAAATCAAGTTTTAGATAAAAACCGTATAAATATTGCTTCATCAATAATAAAAGCTTTATTTGGAGATGTTTCACCTGACAATTTTGAAGCTCTTTGGACAAGATATAAAAATTTAAAAAGTACAGACTTTAATGATATTTTAAAGAAACATCCAGATTTGTCAATGAATATAAAAAAATATAATTCATATATTACTTTCGATTTTAATAATAAAAAAAATGGTTCCCCTTTTTTCGAAGCAGAAATCGGTTCATACTATAAACAACATACTTTTAGAATATACGATAAAGATTGGAAAAAAATGGTTACAACAGTAGTTAAAAAAGGAGTAACAGATTATTTAGACGTTAATTTCAATAATGTTAAAATTATACCGGAAGCTTTAGCAAATGATGAAGAAATAATTAATTTTTCTAAAAATTTAACATCTAAACATGCTAACAAAAATGTTGCAAAATTAAATTTTAACGAAAATAATGCATACAACACATTTGAAATAAAAAAAGAATACAAAAACAAAACGTATTTTGAACTTAATTTTCATAAAAAAACTTTAAATAATAAAAGAAAGATAATACAAACAACATCGCATGATATTGATGGGATTAATTATGCCACTTATCAAAAACATAACTATGGTTTATTAAACCACCCATTAACCAAATCATTTACATATTTTGGACTAGCTAAGCAACAAAATATCAAACCTTGGGATTTTAGTATGCTAAATAATTATATTAAATAGTATTTGATTAAAATTGGAGACATTATGGAAGTACTTAAAGCTGATATAGCAGATTTAGATACTATAATGGAAGTTTATTCCCACGCCAGAAAATTTATGGCTGAAGTTGGTAACGCTTCGCAATGGGGAAATGGATATCCAAAAAGAGATTTAATTGAACAAGATATCAAAGAAGGGAATTTTTACATTTGCAAAAATGAAGATAAAATTTCTGCAGTTTTTTGCTTTTTTATAGGCGAAGAACCATCTTACAAAGAAATTTTTGACGGGAACTGGTTGAATAACAACAAATACGGCGTAATACACAGAATTGCTGTTATTGAGCATAAAAAAGGTGTTGCCTCTTTTTGTATCCAATGGTGTTTAGAGCAATTTTCAAACATAAAAATAGATACGCACAAAGACAACATTCCAATGCAAAAAACAATCCTCAAAAACGGATTTCAATATTGCGGAATTATCAAAAAAGCCGACGGCACAACAAGATTGGCTTATCAAAGAAATAATTAACTGTTTGTCGGCTTTACCAAGCGACAATTAAATTACAATTTCGCAACCTGATGGCGTTCTAACATTACCATCAAAATCGAAATATCTGCAGGTTTTACACCTCCGATACGAGAGGCTTGGGCCAAGGTTTTCGGTCTGATTTTTGATAACTTATCTTTTGTTTCTGATGAAATATGTTCAATCTTTGAATAATCAATATCGTCAGGAATTTTGAATTTATCCAACTTTCCAGCCTCTTTAACCTGCTGTTCTTGACGTTTCAAATATCCATCATATTTTGTCAAAATCTCAACCTGTTCTGCAACATCAAACGAAATATTCAAATTTCTTGTTTCTTCGTCAATTTCTTTAATTATGTTATAGTCAATATCAGGTCGTTTCAAAAGTTCAGCAATTTTTATGCCTCTATCAATATTTTGCCCAACTTTTGCAAGAACCGAATTAACCTCATCCGTCGCAGAAATCTTCGCATCTTTAATTCTCAGCATTTCACGTTCAATCACCTCTTGTTTATCGGTAAAGACTTTATATTGAGCATCATCAATCAAACCAATTTTCTTTCCGATTGGCGTAAGTCTTGCATCGGCATTATCTTGTCTTAACAACAAACGATATTCTGAGCGTGAAGTCAACATCCTGTAAGGATCTTGAATATCTTTTGTAACCAAATCATCAATCAAAGTTCCGATATACGAAGAACTTCTTGAAAGTTCCAACAATTCAGAATTATTCAAATAATTATAAGCGTTTATCCCAGCAACCAAACCTTGTGCTGCTGCTTCTTCATAACCACTTGTACCATTAATTTGACCGCCAAAGAACAAGCCCTTAATCTTTTTAGACATCAAAGAATGAGTTGTTTGCACCGCCGGAACATAGTCATATTCAACCGCATAAGCAGGCTTGATAACATGCGCATTTTCAAGTCCCGGTAAAGTTCTCAACATTTTAACCTGAACATCTGCAGGCAAACTGCTTGAAAAACCTTGAATATAAACTTCATAAGTTCCAAGTC
>CALEJY010000265.1 GCA_937898445.1 uncultured Candidatus Melainabacteria bacterium
AATTGAGCGTAATTCGGCGGTTAATTCATTGTAAAAATCAGTATTTATTTGATGTTCGCCTGATTTCATTGCAGGAACAACAAGTGCAGATGTAATTGTTCCTCCCAAGTGTATATTCTTTTCTATTAAGAGTGTTTTAAGTCCTAATTTGCCGGCAGTATAAGCAGCTGCACAACCCGCAGTACCTCCACCAACAACTATCAAATCGTAATTATCCATTCTTTAATTATAAATTATAAATTTTCTCATTGCAAAAAAGTTAATTTTTTTTCATAACTTAAAAATTTTCATTTCAATTAAAATTTTTCATGAAAATAATTTACTCACTCAAAAATAAAATATCGACACAATATCGCTTAGATATATACCAATAATTAATCCTGTTCTTTTTTGTGTGATTTTATAAATTTTGAACTAGAAATAAGATTTGAATTTTCAACTTCGTTTTTATGATTGTTTATAATCGCCTCATTATCGAGAGATAAATTTTCGTCACGATAAAATATACCTGCTCTCGTTTTCATAAGCCCTAAATCGTATTCTGAGAGGTCAAAAATTAATTCAGTATTATAATTTGTTTCAGTATTGCTTAAAGATGTATCTGTAGAGTGTTTAATAGCAACAGTTCCGGTAAATTTGTTTTGACTTTTTGAAAATATTTTTTTGACATCAAAACCTGCATTCAAAAAAGAATTTCTAACTTGCGCAGAATTTGAATAAGTTAAAATCAATCCACCATCTTCAAGATGCTCATATAATAACTTAAAAAAGTCGACACTCCATAGACAAGGACACTTTGTTGGAGTAAAAGCATCTAAAAATACAAAATTATACTTATTTTTATCATTTATTACAGCTAGTCTTGCATCATTGATTTCTAGGTTAAAATTAAAATCTAATAATTCTAGGTATTTAGAGGCTCTTTTATAGCCGTTAGATAGATACTTATAATATATATTATGTAAGAAGGCTTTTAAACACCTTAGAGGGGTATAAGTAGACCTCTCATTTTGATAAAATTCAAATAAACGCATCATTTTTCGGTCAAAATACTGACGATATTTTTTGTTAAACAAAATCGATATTGTATCGTTATCAATTTGGTTAAATATCTTTTGAAGCAACAATATATTTACTTCATCTTTCAATTTGTATTCTGAACTAGCAATATTTATGGATAATTTTTTAATCTTTTCTTGTTTATATATAATTTCGCTTTTTGAATTTAGTTTTCCAATATTTTTTTCGAACGTTTTGAAAAACGGAGATAATGTTGCAAGATTTTTATCTGTGTCTATAGCATGTATGAAAATTTTATACTTTTTGTTATTGGTATATATCTTGTCGTTATTTATTGCCTTAAAAATATTATTTGTATCTATCGTATCGTTATAGATAAATTCTAACAAATTATTTAAAAAACTTTTTGAGTTGTAACCAATTCCAAAACAAATATCCAAAATTTTTATTTCAGAATTTTTTCTAAAAAATTTTTCAAAATCAGAAGGCAAAATAAATTTTTCATACGCTTCTGTTAAAGCTCCATAAGTTGAATGATAAATATCATTAGCCTCTGGAGAGAACAAGCCTACCGATCCGTCATTTGTAAAATATGGGTATAATTCGTACATATAGCCATTATAAGGCATATACTGCATAGTTCAAATTCTTTATATATCTTCATTTTTGCCTTTTTTTAATGTTTTTGATACAATACTAATATTAAAATGAGGGAATTATGAAAATAAGTGTAAAAGTACCGGCAACAACGGCAAATCTAGGTCCTGGCTTTGATTGTTTAGGGATGGCATTGCCAATTTATAATACAATTACGATTGAAGAAACTGTTCTTCCTGGAACTGGGATTGAAATTAATGCCATAAATGATGCCTCAACCAGTGATGATTTGATGTTTGAGCATATTCCAATGGACGAAACAAGCATTATATACAAAGCGGTTGAATTATTATATAACTCAATTGGTCAAACTCCTAGCGAATTAAAAATTACAGTACAATCACAAATTCCTATTGCTAGGGGCTTGGGAAGCAGTGCTTCAGTTATTGTTGGTGGGCTTTTAGCTGCAAATGAGTTGTTAGGTCATCCTGCTGATGAGGTTGCGCTTTTATCTATCGCAACAGAGGTTGAAGGACATCCGGATAACGTTACTCCTGCAATTGTTGGTGGACTTTGTTTAACATCTCAGGAAGATGACGGTTCTATTCTTTACCGCAAATTAAATTGGCCGGAAGAATGGAATATTACGGTTTGTATCCCTGATTATGAGTTATCAACTGATATTTCTCGTTCAGTTTTACCAAAAGAAGTTCCGATGGAAGATGCGGTATTTAATGCAAAGCGTTTGGCAATGTTTGTTGAAGCAGTTAATACTAAAGATGCAGAATTGATGAAATTCGCTCTACAAGACAAATTGCACCAACCATATAGAATGAAACTTGTTCCGGGATTAGACAAAATTTTGGAAAATCTTAAACATGAAGAAAATGTTTTGGGATGTGTTTTGAGCGGAGCAGGACCTGCAATTATCGTAATTTCTCAGAAAAACGATTTAGGCAGAATTAAATCTATTGTTAAAGAAACTTGGGAAGATATGAACGTTAAAGTTAACCTAATGACTTTACCTGTAGAGCCGCAAGGTGCGCAAATCGTAAGTGAGTAGGGTGTTAACTTTCTCTCAATGAGAAAGGCAATAGCTATAAAAAAAGAGGCTCGTTTTGGTGAGCCTCTAATATTTTTTGTTAATTTATTATTTATTAGCCTTGACCAGTGTAATCTGGTGTTAAGCCTTTTACGCCTGCCTTTTCTTCTTCTTTCTTTGCGTCGTATTCGGCTTGAGCTATCTTTAATCTTGATTCTAAGTTATCTTTTTGTGTTTGTAAATCGTCTTCTAAGTCTTTTAGTGGTTGAAGCATTGATTCACGTTGCATTTCAAACATATTTTGCCATACTGTATTTGCATTTTGATACTGCATTTGAACCATTTGTGAGAACTGAGCATACTTGTTAGAATCAACTCCACCAAACATTTGTTGAACAACTGATGGATCTAAAGCTCCAAAGTTTGTACCTTGATTCATACCTAAGTAACCAAGCATTGCGTTATTCATTTGTGATTGCATTTGAGCCTTCATGTTACGTTCTTGGTACGTAAACATCTTTTCCATGTCACCGACTTGTCTAGTGACACGGCGCAACTGGCTCTGGATACCCGTCATCTGATACTGTAGATCTCTGACGAGCTTTCCGGCCATCAATTTACCATATGCGCCATTTAGAAAACCCATGATTACAATCCTCTTGTTTTTTTGTCCTCGTAATTATATAAAGTATTTTTGTTATGAGAAATTGCCTATTTTGTGTAATTCTTGTTAACATTTCTTTACATAAAAGATATATACTTTATAATCATACCTTACTTAATAATTGCCTAAATCGTGTTTTCTTGTTATAATTGGGTTCTAAGGGGAGATATCTTATGTTAAAAAAAAGATTTTGGACTACTAAAAATATAATATTTACAATACTTGTTATCGTATTGTTGCTCATGTTACCTAAAATTATAGGGATTTTGATGTTATTTTTCGGTGCTTATGTTATAGCATGCGCTCTTAATCCTTATGTTAGCAAATTAATGGTAAAGATGAAAAACCGAACGGCAGCCGCATCAGTTGTATTGTTTGGCGCAATTGCAGCAATTATTGCTCTTTTTATTCCAATAGCTTTTGTGGCATATAAAGAGATTAAAACATTTTTAATCACAATGCCCGAAAAAATCAATGATTTCAGTACATTTTTTATGAACACAAAAATATATGGACATAAACTCCCTGAAATGATTGATTTTGACACTATTTTAGGCAATTCTTCTAATCTTGCACAAGGTGTTGTAAACCAATCATTAACATTTACTGTTACAATTTTTCAATTAATTATGATTACTGTAGCTTTGACAATGATTGTTTATTATATTTTGGTTGACAAAACATACTTGAAAACGAAATTTTTGGAATTTTTCCCACCTGATTTAAAAGACAAAGCAAATGAAATTTTAACTAATATCAGTAACAAAGTCGGCGGATACGTTAGGGCGCAAATCATCTCTATGGCAGCAGTCGGAATTATGGTGGCAATTGTGCTTGTAATATTTGGTGTTGAATATGCAACATTATTAGGTTTGGTATCCGGTTTGTTGGATATTGTTCCAATCTTAGGCCCAACAATTGCTTTAGCCATAATCATTTTGGTTGCTTACCCTGCGGGATTAGTAAAAATTCTTTTAATTGTTCTCGGATTTTTGGCTGTGCAACAGGTTTCAAACTATGTTGTAAGACCTGTTTTATTCGGAAAACTAATGGAATTGCACCCACTAATGATATTTTTGGCATTATTCTTGGCAGAACAATTTTTAGGATTTTGGGGCGTAATCTTATCACCTGCAATCGCAGCTACCGTATGTGTTTTGATTGACGAATTGTATTTAAGCCCAATCAACCTAAAATTAAAAGAGAATGAAGAAGATGCCTGAAAAATACCTTTATAACTCCATAAATACATCTGATTACAAAATGTGGATGGCATTTCCTGCGATTTATTCTTTTTCAATGGCTTCATTGGGATTTCTTTGGATGTTTAAAACCATTGATGAGGCAGAAGACATTAGTATTGAAAGAGTTTGCTCTGACACTGAAAAAACACAATTTATGTCATCAGATGTGAATTTAATTGCTTTTTCTTTTTCATTCGATTTGGATTTTTTAGAAATTTTTAAAATGCTTGAAAAATACAATATTCCACTAAAATCAAAGGACAGAACTTCTGCACCGTTGATTTTTGCCGGTGGACCTGTTGTCAGCGCAAATCCAGAACCTTATAAAGAAATTTTTGATTTTTTTGTAATCGGAGATGGTGAAGACATAAATTTGCAGGCTGTTAGACTTTGTAAAGCCAATAAAGATAAATCAAAAGACGAAATTTTGAAATTATTATCTGAAATTGATGGAGTTTATGTTCCAAAGTTTCCAAAAACTGTAAACAAACACACTAAAAAGATTTCAGAATGTATTTATACACCGATTTTAACAGAAGATGCGTTTTTCCCTAACACATTTGTAATCGAAATGACTAGAGGATGCGCAAATCGTTGCGGATTTTGTCTTGCATCTTATTTGAACTTGCCATTAAGAAGTATTCCATTCGAAACTTTAAAGCAAGTTATTGATTTAGGGCTTGAAAATACAAATAAAATCGCATTGTTAGGCGCACAAATCAGCGCACATCCGCATTTTCACGATATTTGCAAATATATTTATGACAAAATTCAAAATGGGCAAAATATCGAAATGAGCGTTTCTTCATTGAGAGTTGATGCGATTACTCCTGATGTGGTAAAAACTCTTGTTGCTGCAGGGCAGAAAAATTCAACACTTGCGATTGAGGCGGGTAGCGAGAGGTTAAGGAGAGTTATCAATAAGAATTTGACAGAAGAACAGATTTTTAATGCGGTTAAAATAGCAAGAGATAACGGATTAAAAGGCTTCAAATTCTATGGAATGATTGGAATTCCAACAGAAACACAAGAGGATTTAGAGGCTATTGTAGAGCTTGCTAAGCGTGTTAAAAAAGAGAACAAAGGTTTTGATATATCTTTTGGTTTTTCGTCGTTTGTTCCAAAACCTCATACACCTTTCCAGTGGTGCGGTAGAGAGGATAGCAAGTCATTAGAAAAGAAAAGTAATTTCTTGTTAAAAGAATTGCGAAAAATCGGCGTAACGGCGCATGTT
>CALEJY010000266.1 GCA_937898445.1 uncultured Candidatus Melainabacteria bacterium
ATCAGGAATGAACGTCGCTTTTATATACGGATTTTGGGTATTTTTTATGCGCCGGACAAAAGTTCCTTTCAAATTAACAATCCTATCAGGTATCGGCGTAATAATAATCTACACACTAATGACAGGGTTAGGCGCATCAGTAATTCGTGCCGCATTAATGCTTATACTCATACTTTTAGGCAAACTTATTGATAGAGATGCACACACTGTCGCACTTTTGGCGTTCGTAGCAACTGTAATGCTTATTTATAATCCGGCTTTTATTAACGATGTCGGCTTCCAACTATCATTTATCGTAACTTTCGGGCTTTTGACAACCGCAAATGTCATATTTGAAAGGTTTAAGGACTCTAAAATGCAGCAATGGCTGATAGGTGCGTTTTTAATCCCAATTATTGCTCAAATTTGGGTCGCACCAATTCAAATGTTTTATTTCAACACATTCAGCACTTATTCTGTTTTTGCAAATGTTTGCAGTATGCCGTTTTTGAGTGTAATAAGTTTTGGCGGATTTATCGGCTCAATTCTTGCAGGTTTTGTGCCATACACAGACAAAATATGTATGGTTTTCGATTTTATCCTGAATTATTTTCTACACGCAATCGTTTTTATTTCAAACTTTTTCGCCAATCTTTCAGGATCACTTTTGACAACTACTCATCCAAACATCTTCCAAATCGCCTTATATTACGCACTACTACTATTTTTCACCATATCTATAAAAACAGGATTTAACAAAAAACTGACAATTTTATGTTCAACATTATTTGTAATTTTGGGATTAAGCATAATAAACATTCCATCAAAAGATTTGCAAATAATAACATTTGATGTGCAAAATGCGGATTGTTTCCTTATAAAAACAAATATTTTATCATTGACACAGGCAGAGCCGGCTATAAGGGAAGCAAAGCGCAAGCAAATTCGATTATCATAAAATACCTGAAAGACAGAGGCATAAAAAATATTGAAGCCTTGATTATAACCCACTTTGACAACGACCACTCAGGTGGCGCAGTTGATATTATGAACAATTTGAATATCAAACAGGTTTATATCAACTCTTTTTCTGACAAAACAATAACATCTGTAAATATTTACAAAACAATAAAAGAACTACAAATTCCGGCAAAACTTCCTACAAATAACACTGAAATTTATCAAGAAAATAATTTTCATCTAAAGACATATTTTGCAAATTCAGAAGAAGACAACGAAAAATCAATTATTACCATCTTGAGTTACAATGATTTTGATATGTTATTCACCGGAGATGCCGGAGTTAAGGCATTCAACAAACTAAAAAAAGACATTCCGCATAATGTTGAAATCCTAAAAGTCGGACATCACGGCGGACCACACGTTGTAAATTCAGAAATGTTAAATCATTTGGGAACAAAAATTTCAATAATTTCGACAGGTCCTAACGCATTCGGGCATCCAAACAGAGGAACTCTTGATATATTGAGAAAAACAGATATTTATAGAACCGATTTAAACAACTCAATAAAAATCTCATCTGATGGAAAAACTTACACAATCTACACTTTTGACAGATATAAGAAAAAATACAAAAAATCAAAAGAATTGGTAAGTGAATAAATTTTAAAAAGGCGGAATAACCATTCCGCCGTATCTATTTTTTAAGATAATCCATATTTTCCATATAAATTACCCAAGCTGCACAAGCTAAACCGTTACCACTACATGAATAGCACTTCCCAGTTTTAGAACAGCTCCCATCTGTATCATATTTCAAATCTCCATTAGCATTTAAATCAATATTCCCAAGTGGAAATATTTTTTGCTCATTCAAAACAAACATAAAAACATCCTTTCCAAAAGTATTAGGTTTTTTGGGTCCATTCAAGTCAACTAACAATCGTATATAATTATTAGTAGCTCTTTCAGCTACTAATACAAGCACCCCATCGTTTAAAACAAATGCATTCTTATCCAGCCAACCAAAATAAGAACTGCCCCGACCATTACTAAGTGTTTTATAACTAATTTTAGAATCATCATAACACTCTTTTATATTTTCTAAATAACATACCTTTTGAACTTTCAAATATTTAGTAAAAGTATGTACAAAATCAGAATTATACCACCCAAAATCTCGTATAGAAGTGACCGTTCCGCCAAATTCTTCTTGCCTCATGAGATTATAAGCATTTTGCAATGTGGAATTAATTTTCTTCAATTTAACAACCGTTTCTTTTTCTTTATGATTTTGGATTAAACTCGGCATGGCCATAGCTGCAACTACTCCTATAATGCCAAGTGTGATTAATACCTCTGCCAATGTGAAGGCGGCTGCCTTTAGTGAAAAGAGAGAAGCGAAACGTGAAAAAATCGTATCAGTAAGAAGTAGTGAATGGTGAGTGGTGAATAGTGAGTGAACCTTATCAGTAAAACTATTACCCTCTCTCTTTGTGAGAGGGAGCAGTTGTTCGTGAGCATCTGCGAACATTACAAATGCGGGAGAGGGTTCTACTTTACCAACACTCAAATTAACATTGATAGACCCTGAATCAAGTTCAGGGTGACAGTTTTCACTGGATTGCCACGCTATCGCTCGCAATGACGAATAAAAATTTCTTTTCTCGTAACCGACTTTACTTCTTCGCATCTTTGCATCTAAGCATCTAATAATCCTAGCGGCATAACTTCCTAGCTGCCTAGCTGCTTTGATACAGACTTTGCCTCTATGCATCTTTGCATCCAGGCATCTAAAAAACAGGTTAAATTCCTTGATATGAGAGGCTAAGCGATTGCCCCCCCGTTGAGCTTAAATAAATTCTTTTTCATAAAAATTCCTCTCTGTTCTGTGTTAACATTTCCATTTTAACAGATTTTTTGGAGTTTTTCAAGAGGGTTATATTATCCTCCCTAATGAGGGAGGAATAAGGTGGGTGCTATCCCACTAGGGAAAATCTTTTTACACAAAAACCGCCGTCTGCGTAAGACATATAACCAATCCTTCCATCGCATTTAACCCTCTCCCGCATTTCTAATGCTCATATACATTCGCAAAGAACTGCCCCCCCTCACAAAGAGAGAGGGTAGTAGTTTTACCGATAAGGTCTACTCACTATTCACCACTCACCATTCACTTATTCATAACGATACGGACTTTTCACGTTTCACTTCTCACTTTTCACTTAAAGCTGCTGCTTTTACGCAAGTGCGGCTTTTTCTTCTAATGCTGTTTCAATTTCGTCAATAATCATATTTGCAGCACCAATTCTATCATCTGCAGATGTAATAGGTCTGCCTACAACCATAAAATCAACGCCAGCCAATATCGCATCTCGTGGTGTATCAACTCTAACCTGATCGTTTACAGAAGACCAAGTCGGGCGTGTTGCAGGACACAAAATTATAAAATCATCACCTATTTCTTTTCTAATCCTTCGTGCTTCTTCAGCACTCGCAACAACGCCATCCAAACCGGTCTCTTTCGCAACTTTAGCAAGTTGCAAAACA
>CALEJY010000267.1 GCA_937898445.1 uncultured Candidatus Melainabacteria bacterium
TTCAGATTGTAAATCTTGTAGAAAAATTTATCGAGATAAACATTATCAAGAGCATAAAGAATACTATAAAACAAAAGCATCTGAATATAAAAAGAAAAAAATGAAGGAATTTGAAAATTATAAAGGGACCTTGAAATGTGAAATATGTGGAGAAAACAGACCGTGGTGTTTAGATTTCCATCATATTGACCCAAAAGAAAAAGAATCTGAAATTTCTAATTTAATAGAAAGTCCTAAAAAACTTGAAGAAGAATTAAAAAAAATGTATGGTTTTATGTGCAAATTGTCATAGAGATTTACATTATAGAAATAAAATTGCAGGTATAGTATAACGATTTAGTATGTCAGATTTCCATTCTGAAGATGAGAGTTTGATTCTCTCTATCTGCTCAAAAAAAACAACAAATCTACTTTTGCGGTGTGTAGGAAAAACCGTTTGGCTTTCGTCAGAAAAGGCAATATGTGCATATTTATAACGTGCGAGTGAATCTGACATAGGGAAGTGATATCCCCCTAACAAGTTCTTTTTAATAGGTGAGGAAACAACCCGATGAGTTTTTCTTGGAAATGGCTTTAAAGAAAAATTATTCAAAGTGTAAGTTAAGTTTCGTTGTGCTTAACGTAAAATTTTCGTTCTATCTACTAATAGGTCAGGTAATCGCCCTCTCAAGGCGGAAATTTGAGTTCAAATCTCAATGGAACGACACTTTAGCACCTCCTTTTCTAAAGTAGGAGTTTAATACAATGATGGAAGCTTTTGATGTGTGAAGCCCCGGATTTTACCGGTGAGAAATTGAATTAGTGGTCAATCCATTGTAGAAAAACTCTTTTTTATTGAAATGTGTTAAAAGAAAATTTAAGGAAGCGGACAGCAATTTTCATTTATGACTAGACTTTTAATCCAGTACCATTGAAATGGCTTCCTGTTTTTCGGCAAGTGGGGGAATTGGTAGACCCGCCAGCCTAAGGAGCTGGTGCAGAAATGCGTGTGAGTTCGAGTCTCACCTTGCCGACTGATGGCCCTTCTATTGCTCTTAAGGTAAGGTACGAGAAGAAGGGAACCTTCCGTAAAAATCTTGCATATTTGCTACATGCTTATGATTTTTATGAACTTTTTCTAATTGGAAATATTCTTTTCGGTTCGATAGGAAAACAGTACTGGTCAAGTAAAAGAATAAATCAGGCATCTATGCCTATATCTTTTGGATATTTAAAATAGAAACACGGGGATTGAGCTCGGAGGCTGAGCAGAGGACTGTCTACGGTTTTATTCACCGAAAGAATAGATGGATTTTTGGAAAAATACAGTTCGATTCTGTAATCCATTTCTAATCCTTTGGTCACAGGTTCGAATCCTGTAATCCCCGCAAATTTAAAAAAAAATACTGCGTTATGCTAGTGGACTAGGCACTCGGATTTTCACTCCGATGACTCCGGTTCGAATCCGGAACGCAGTACAAATTTTATAAAAATGGAGATTGTGGCCGAGTGGATTAGGCACAAGATTGTGGCTCTTGTTCACGCCGGTTCGAATCCGACCAATCTCCCATAGTAAAAGAAAATTTAAGCAAGTACAGGCCATAAGTAGACTAAAGGATAGTATAATTGATTCCGGATTTAAATTATACTTATGAGACTCCAAAAGTGAGAGGTTGCTTTAGGGAACATGTTGGTTTTGATTTAATTCAATAAAGGTGAATGACCGCCGATTCTGTGAAGAGCCATACGGTGATGTGCAACAGATGTTTAAAGGGCGATGGTTATAAGGTCGTAAGAACTGCATTATAAATGTTATAAGAACATCAGCCATGTCTCGCAAATTTACTTGCTTTGTACTATATCACTCGTAGAGCGATTAATTGGTTTGTCGGATGCCGTAATTCCGATATTTTGGAGGATTACTCAAGAGGTTTAAGAGGACAGATTGCTAATCTGTTAGGGCTCTTTTTGGGCTGCGAAGGTTCGAATCCTTCATCCTCCGCTTATTTAAATTTTATAAATATGTTCATAGGAAAAAATCAAGATGGCACATTTTCAGTATCCGAATCTTCAATAATAAATGAAGATAATAAATGGATTTTGGAAGATAATGAATCAAATGCAAAGATTTATTCATTGTTTAAAGGCAATCTAAAAGATGCTGAAAATTTTGAGAATGCACTTAATTTAAATGAAGAATTATCTTCAGATGATTATGAATCAACAGAATTAGTCAGCAAATCAGAAATTTTGGAGAAAGTTTTTGATAGATTGTCAGATTCTCTTGTTCATTTCATAGATGAAAGTGAAGACCCATTTGAAGCAAAAAACAGAATTCTTCAAGACCTTGAGGAATTTATGGATAATTAAAAGTAAATCTGAACAGATATAATTTCATCAATGTTGGAATAATTTATATTCGATAGAATGTAGTTATATTTTTGACAATAAACAAAATTGAAGGCCATATTCTGAAAAAGAATGTGGCAATTTTCTTTTTTTATGGTAATATTTTTTGTATTTTTAAAGAAAACGCATTTTAGATGAAAGAAATTAAAACTCCTTTGAGATATCCGGGTGGAAAAACAAGGGCATCAGAAATGCTTGTTAATACTATGCCCGATTTTAAAGAATATAGAGAGCCTTTTATTGGTGGAGGTTCTGTGTTTATTAAAGCAATACAAAATAATCCATCAGCAAATTATTGGATTAATGATTTATATTATGATTTATATTGTTTTTGGAATGAAGTTAAAAACAATATGGATAAACTTATTGCTATTGTAAAAAGTTGGAAAAATGAATATAAAAATGGTAAAGAGTTACATAAATTTTTATGTGATAATTTATTTAATTTTAGCAAAATAGAAAGAGGCGCAGCGTTTTTTATTTTAAATAGGATAACATTTTCCGGAACAAGTTTAAGCGGTGGATATAGTCAAGGGTCTTTTGATGGACGTTTTACTAACAGTAGTATAGAACGTATTGAAAAAATACAACCACTTTTATTGAATACAAAAATTTAGATTATTCTGAATTATTGCGGAAAGATGGGAATGATGTTTTTATTTTTATGGACCCACCATATTATACTGCAACAAAATCCGCTTTGTATGGGAACAATGGAGAACTTCATAAAGGATTTGACCATGAAAGATTTTCCAATGAAGTAAAATCTTGTAAACATAAATGGATGATAACATATGATGATTGTAAT
>CALEJY010000268.1 GCA_937898445.1 uncultured Candidatus Melainabacteria bacterium
AAAATCTGTTTACAAAGGCTATGATTGAACATACCAAAGATGACGGCAGCGATCTTCAAGCATTTTTTGAAATTCTGTTTGAAGCATTAGATAAACAAGATAAGACTAAATATCCGCAATATATTCAAAAATTTCCTTATGTTAATGGTAAATTGTTTAGAGATCGGATTCATATTCCAGAGTTGACAGCCAAAACCAGAGAATTGATGATTGAATGTGGTGATCGTAACAACTGGAAAGAAATCAATCCTGATATTTTCGGTTCTATGTTTCAAGCTGTTAAAACAGCTGAAGTTCGTTCTGGTTTAGGACAACACTATACTTCGGTGCCAAACATTATGAAGGTTATCAATCCGTTGTTTATGGATGATCTGCGTGAGGAATTTGAAAAAGCCAAAGATAACGTTAATAAGCTTAAGTCTTTACAGTTAAGATTATCTAAAATCCGTATTTTTGATCCAGCTTGCGGATCCGGTAACTTCTTGATTATTGCCTTTAAGCAGATGAAATTATTGGAAATGGATATAATCAAACGTATTCAAGAGGTCAGCGGTGAAAAAGATTTGCAAATGAATTTATCGGTTATAGAACTGAAACAATTTTATGGTATAGAAATTGATGACTTTGCTTGTGAAATAGCTCGTTTGTCATTGTGGCTGGCCGAACACCAGATGAATTGTAAGTTCAAAGAAGCATTTGGCGTAACCAGACCAACATTGCCATTGTGTGAAAGCGGGCATATAGTTTGCGGTAATGCTTTACGTATGGATTGGGAACAAGTTTGCCCGAAATACTTTGAAAAAACTAATTTAACCAAATTAACAGCTGAAACAGATGTTTTGAATACACCTTTACACTTGAGTACACCAAAAGAGCAAGCAGAAGTATATATTTTGGGCAATCCACCATACGAAGGGGCAAGAAAACAAAGTCCCGAACAAAAGGCCGATATGGATTATGTTTTCAATAGAAGAATAGAAAAATATAATAACCTTGATTATATTGCAGGTTGGTTCTGGAAAGGAAAACAATATATACAAAACACAAAGTCAGTATGTGCTTTTGTTACAACAAACTCAATAAATCAGGGAGATCAAGTATCTTTATTGTGGTCGCATATTTTAACTGATGGAGTAGAAATTAAATTTGCTTATACTTCTTTCAAGTGGTCAAACAATGCAAAACATAATGCTGGTGTCACTTGCAATATCGTATGTCTGGTCGTTAATCCAAGCAAAAGAATTATATATTATTCTGATCAAGGAAAGGCAAAAGAAGTGAAAAACATAAATGCCTATATATCTGAAACGGCAGATATATATGTGTATGCCGCTAAAAAAAGTCCTATATCCAGTATTCCTTATATAAATTATGGAAGTTTTGCATTAGATGATGGAAACTACACTTTGTCAAAGAGTGAATATGATTCTATTTGCAATTTGAATCCATCATCAATAAAGTATTTAAGAAAATTTATAGGAGCAAGAGAGTTAATACAAGGAATGCAAAGATATTGTATTTGGATTGAAAACAAACAACAATATGCTGAAGCCAAAAAGAATTTGCTAATTAGTGACAGAGTTAACAAAGTAAAAGAATGGAGAGAAAAAAGTCAAAGAGCTAATACTGTTGAACTCGCCAAAATTCCATACAGATTTGCAGAAATCAGGCAACCTAAAACCAATTATATAGCTTTTCCTACTGTATCATCAGAAAGAAGAAAGTATATTCCTATAGATTATTTGTCTCAAGATATAATTGCATCAAATCAAATATTTACTATCCCTAGTGATGAACCGTGGATTTTTGGTGTTGTAACATCTTTAATGCATATGGTTTGGGTAAGGGCTGTTGCAGGTAGATTAGAAACACGTATCCGTTATTCTGCCGAACTATGTTACAATACATTTCCATTTCCAAAGATTTCAGATCAGCAGAAAAAACGGATCGAACTCTGTGTTCAAGATATTTTACGTGTTCGTGAGAAGTATTCTGAACGGACAATGGCTGAATTATATGATCCAGATAAAATGCCAAAAGACTTGTTAGATGCCCATCATAGCTTGGATCTGGTAATAGAATCTTGTTATCGGCGGAAACCGTTTGAAAATGATGAACAACGGCTAGCACACTTGTTTAAGATGTATGAAATGATGACAAACCATGCCTCAGAAGAAGAATTAAAACAATTAGAGTTAGGAGTATAGTATGGAAAACTTGGTAGAAGTTAAATATGCTCAAACAGGCGAAAGCACCAAAACAGACTCTTGTGGTATGCGCGAAATGCAACAAAGAGCTTATGCTTATCGTACGTCTAAGTATTTACTCTTGAAAGCTCCACCAGCATCAGGAAAATCTCGTGCTTTGATGTTTATTGCTCTTGATAAATTGCAAAACCAAGGTATTAAAAAAGTTATTGTTGCTGTTCCTGAACGTTCTATTGGTTCTTCGTTTAAGAAAACAGAATTAAAGAAATTTGGCTTTTTTGCCGACTGGATGCCTGAGGATAGGTATAACTTGTGCACCAGAGGATCTGATAACAGTCAAGGCAAAATCAAAACTTTCCAAGAGTTCATGGATTCCGATGCTAAAATATTAATTTGCACCCATGCAACACTTCGTTTTGCCTATGAAACCATTGAAGAAACTAAATTTAACGATTGTTTATTGGCTTCATCATGTATCAGCCGATTTAGATAGCAGTAAATTAGGCGAACTTCTGCACTCAATTATGACGAAATCAACCGCGCATATAATGGCAATGACCGGATCATATTTCCGAGGTGATGGTGTGGCTGTTATGCGTCCTGAAGATGAGGTGAAGTTTGACCGTGTAACTTATAACTATTATGAACAATTAAATGGTTATACTTATTTGAAATCTTTAGGAATCGGTTATCATTTTTATCAAGGAAAATATCTATCTGCATTACCTGAGATTTTAGATACCAATAAAAAAACAATCATTCATATTCCTAGTGTTAATTCATTAGCATCAACTAAAGACAAATATGACGAGGTAGATCGGATTATTGATATTATCGGAGAATTAGACCATCAAGATCCGGAAACAAATATTTTGTATGTTAA
>CALEJY010000269.1 GCA_937898445.1 uncultured Candidatus Melainabacteria bacterium
AAATTAAAAATAGTCCCTAATACTTAGGGCTATTTTTTTATGTTAATTTTAAATATTTCGTTGAATGTTTTCAGCAAAAAAAATTTGTATTATATAAATGTAAATCCTCAACTCTCTGATTGCTCAGTATTCAGCTCCTCATTATATAGGGGAGCTTTTCTTTTTCTTAACATATCGACAAAATCCATAATATATTGTATAATCACAAATATGAGAGGATTATTATGAGAGAATTAATTGAAAAAGATAAAAAAATAACTATTGTACCGTCAGATTTTAAATGTGCAAATAAAGGCGTTATTGTTGACGTAGAACCACGTTATTTCACTGTTGAGCTGGAATATGAACCACAAGGAATGTTACGTCATAACTACTGCGAGTTTTATACTCAAACAAATCATGGAACACTTTATTTTGATTCATATCCTGAAACAATTGAAGGAAAAAGAGTAAAAATTGCAAACCCTGCAAAACATAGATTTTTACAAAGACGACAATATACTCGTATCAAATTTATGTACGATCTTGATTTGAAATGTGCAGATGAAATCAAAAAGATTACAACACTTGATATTTCTGCAGGTGGTATGAAATTCAGAACAAATGACAATATCAATATTGAAGCAGAATACACAATTGCACTTCCATTGTCAGAAAAACAAACAGTTGAATGTAAATTCAGCCCTATTAGAATTGAAAAGAACGAAAATGGCGGATATACAGTTTCCGGAAGATTTGATTTCCACAACAGTATTGATAAAATGACATTAATTCAATTCTGCACAAAAAGAAGTATTGAGATTAAGAACAAATAAGCGTGCCAAAATAGTTGGAAATATTCATGAGCCTTATACAATTATTAAGAAAACAAAACAGGAAATACCTATTTACAACCCCATCTCACGGGCAAAAATTTTTCATATTTAATAAGTTTAGAAATTTTTATAAATATGATATCTCTGAAACTGAGGCACAAGATCCACAAACTGCCCTCTCATTGGCTCAAGAACGTGCAACAAAAATTTATGGAACAAATCATACCTACTTTTTAACCAACGGCTCTACAAGCGGAGTAATTGCCTCTGTTTTAGCCTGCACTAACAAAGGCGATAAAGTTTTGTTGTGGAAAAATTCTCATCCATGCCACCTAAATGCCGTTAAATTAGCCGGATGTGAACCTGTCTTTTATGATTTGCCAATAAATAAAGAATGGGGAATTCCTGATAAAACTACCCCAGATTTGATTGATGTAAAAGGAGTTAAGGCTGTAATTGTTACATCTCCAAGCTATGAAGGAATTGTTTCTGATATAAAAGAATTGAAAAAAGTTTGTGAGAAAAATAATAGTTATTTAATCGTTGATGAGGCACACGGAGCTTTATATCCGTTTTCAGATGAATTGCCGCATAGTGCCATAAACATCGCAGATTTTACTATTCAATCATTGCATAAAACCGCAGGTGGTCTAAATCCGACCGCACTTTTACATGTAAATTGCGATATTGATGCAGAAAAAGCACTTTCAATGATTAACACAACATCTCCGTCATACCCTCTGCTAGCTTCAATTGAGGCAAATATAAATTACTTAAACTCTCAAAAAGGTCACAAAAAGTTAAATAAATTAATCGAAAATATCAAATCATTGAAAGATGAAGTTAAAAATATTGAATTTGGTGGAGATGATATAACTAAAATTTTAATAAGAAAAGAAGGCATGACAGGTTTTGAGATTTCTGAAAAGTTATATGATGAATTTGGGATAGAAGATGAAAAGACAAATGATGTTTCAACAATGCTTTTGTGCGGAATTGGTACAGATGAAAGAAAGTTGGAACACCTAAAACATGCGTTGAAGAAGTTTTAAAATTTTTAAATCTCGTAACATTTTGTAACAAAAGGTTCAAATTATTAAAGATTTCAAGAGAAATAGCCGATATACCATAATGAAAGTTACTAAGGAAAAACGAAAGGTAAACGTCAATTATGGGAATGGCGGCAGGACAAGCTAGATTATTATCAATCACATCCCGTATGTCTGATAACGAGCTACGAGCTCAGCTTATCAACAACGATAAGATGCGTCTTGCGACCAAAAGTGCGCAGGTTAGCGAAGCATACACAACTGCTTTGAATAACGCACAATTGATGTTTACTAATTATGATAAAGAAAACAACACAAGCTACAAAGAATTAACTTTCAATTCTTTGACTGCTTACAACCAATATAACAACCAATATGCAATTTCAAATTCAGCTGGTCAATTGTTGGTTTCTGAAACTGATGCTAAGAATTTTGAAAAATCAACAGATTTAGAAGCTTTCTTAAAATGTTATGGTTTAGAACAAACTACAACATATTTTGATAACTTATCAAAATATAGTCAAGTAGGTTATTATACAACAAACGCCACAGGACAAGCAGTTGAAGTAAAAGATGGTAGTACAGGTGTTATTTATAACACAGGTCTTGTTGCAGATGATGCAGATGGTGTAAGCCATAATATCCAAGTAGATTCTGGTTACACTCCAGAAGTATTAAAAAATATGTATGAAGGTGTAGGATATGACAGTTACAACACTATCAAATCTTCTGAATACTATTATAATTACCAAAGTGCATTAAGCAATTTTACAACTGCAGAAACAGCATTCAGTACTAAAGCAGCCGAAATAATGAACAAATTATATAATACCGTAAAAGTTGATGGTAAAGATTTATCTACAATCAGTTCAGAAATGAATGCAAGTACTGATATCACAGTTGTTAAAAATTACTTAGAAATGATTAAAGGAGCAATTGACGGAACTGGCAATTATAGCGGTAAAGTCAAAAATCCATTAAAAGATTTCACTAAAAACGATAAAGATGTAAAAGCATATCTTGAATCAATGAAAACATTGATTACAGATGGTTTAAATAACGAAAGAACTATAAATTCTGGTTTATCATGCGATTCAAATGGTAATAAAATCACATACAATGATGGAGATCAGAATGTATTTGAATTAAACAAAAACGGTACTACTTGGAGTGCTCAGTTATACAAAACAAGTAAAGATGAAAAAGGTAACGAAACTTGGGTATT
>CALEJY010000270.1 GCA_937898445.1 uncultured Candidatus Melainabacteria bacterium
GGCGCATTTTTCTTAGAAGCTGCAAAAACTCAAGGTATGGGCTTAACACCGGCAGCCGCAGGTGCTTTAACTCAATTGAGAGCATTTGCAACAGTTTACCAAGAAATCGTTGAAAAAATTATGGGTGGAAAAGAATTCCCAGAAGTTTTGGATAGCGTACTTCAACCACACGTAGAGTTCTACAAAAAGAACTTGAAAGGTGGAGTTGTAGTTCCTGGTAGAATTTCTAAATAACGACAAAATGGGGAAGGTTTTTCCTTCCCTATTTTTTATTAAAAATTAATGATCAGGCGGGATAGATATCTCGCCAATATGTTTATTTACCAATGCCAACAAATTTTGATTTTTTAAAAAAAGTAGATAAAAATTTATTTGAAATCGTTGCGGAAGCTGAAAAGTTATATCGTGACGAATATTTTGAGCAATCTATGGTTCAGACAAGACGTTTTGGGGAACATGTTTGTAAAAAAGTTTTGGGTAAAAATCGAACAACAGAAGAAACTTTTGACGAAATGCTTGCTACTCTTAATGATTGCTCGTTTGGAAATGTTGAAGAAAAAGAATTTATTAATGATTTGTATTTTCTGAAAAAACACGGAAATAATGCGGTTCATTCGGGTTCTGTAAAAAAAGACGGAATGGAAGCTTTGGAGTGTTTAAAAAGAGCTTTTGAAGTTGCAATAAGTTATTGTATTTATAACCGAAAAGCTGATCCAAAAATTATGCGATTGAGTTACGATACAGAACTTTTGGTTACGGGTGAAAAAACTAAAAAGCTTTCAGACAGGTATAAAGAGGCAAAAGCAAAAGCCGTTCAGGCAGAAGATTTTGATGAGCCTAAAACAAGAAAAACTCATGCAAAAAACAAATCAAAACAAACAAAAACAACAAAGAAAAAGATTTCTAAAAAGCAGTCATCCGTAATGGTTTGTAAATCTAAAAAGAGTTTTCCAATATTTTGGATATTAGTAGGAATAACGTTTATCGTTTCACTTTTGATTTTTTTAGTGCTATTTGTATCAATTCATTAATTTGAGAAAAAAGTTTATTTTAAAAGTAATAATGTATTTAAATCGACGTTTAGAGCATTTGCAATAGCTACAATTGTGCTAAATCGAGGGTTTCCAACTCCTCTTTCAATCATATTTACTGTATCAAGAGAAATATCAGCCATTTCAGCAAGTTTGAGTTGTGAGATTTTTAATTTTGCACGCTCAACTCTAATATTTTTCGCAAGTTCGTTATTATAAAAAGCCATATCCATAAATTGATTTTATAATATTGCGTTTCTTATTTATATATATTATAATCAGTATAATACTGAATATATTATGTATTATATTAATTATATTATTAATTTAAGAGGATTTGTTATGATGAAAAGATTTATTAAATGTTTAGAATTAAAAAAATTGCGCAACAATTGTGGTTTTTTGGGATGGAACTGCATCTGCACCAACAAAAGAAGAAAGAGAAGATGTATTCAATAAAGCTTGTAACATATGAAGTAATAAAAATAATTATCATGGGTGTTTTGGAAAAATTTTGAATGACAATTGGCAAATGACGTATTAAGTGCTAGTATTAGCGTATGCTAAATTTGTATGTAACAGGGGCAGACGAACATTCAGACAAAATTTTTGTAACAGCCGGACTAACTGCTACAATGAATAGTCTTGGGTATTCAACAGGGGTTTACAAACCAATTGAAACCGGTGTAGAAATGCTGAATAATTTCGTTCAATCTCCTGATATTGCATTCATAAAGTTTGTTGATCCATACATCAAAACATATTATTCATACCTTTTCAAATCCAAAAACTCCCCTCTTTTGGCTGCCGCAGCAGAAAATATTATAATAGAAAGAAACACTATTTTAAGAGATTTTCAAAATATTCAAGACGTAAACGAATGCCTAGTTGTTGACGGAGTTTCGGGACTGGCTGCACCTTTGAGTAAAAATTTTTTGGAAGAAGATATGATAAAATGCCTAGATTTACCTTTATTAATGGTGGTTTCTGCAAAAAATCCGTCTTTAAACAACGTAATTCTTTCAATTAACCACGCAAAAGAAACCGGAATTAATATGCGAGGAGTTATTTTGAGCAATTACCCACAAAACTGCGAAGATGTGAACATAAGACTTATGCCACGCTTGATTGAAGAATACACAGGAGTAAAGATTTTAGGAATTTTACCGGAATTTGCAAGGAATGTAAATCCAAATGATTTGATAGGTGAAATCCTTAATGGTGTTGATATAGAAGGTGTTTTTCAACTAAGAATTGCCAAATTACAAATGTAACGAAATGTAATATTATATGCTTTTTATATAAAAATTTGTCAATTTTTTGAACGAATACTTTTTTATAAAAATAGAGGTATAATAGTTTTATGGACAAGAGAGATTTTACAGTAATCGAAAATAAAACCAAAACTGAAGAAAAACAGGCAGAGAAGAAAGTTTCTCGCCAAACAAATCCTATTGCGAAAAAATTTCTTGAGTTTCATAACGAAAAACTCGATAAGTTCAGTGTTAAGGATTTATTTAAAAAATAATTATATTTAATATTTTTTAATTACTTTACTTAAAATCCTTTTTTTACTACCATAGCCTTATGTATCAGGTAAAAAATCAGATTTATTTAGATATGACAAAGAACCAAAAGTCTGCATTGTGCAACTTTTTGCGTGCTTTAGTGAAAAAATCGCCGGAATTATCTGTTGATGATATTCTTGACAAATTTTTAGAAGACGAAAGATATTATTTTGAGATAAATAATCCACATTTTGAGTTTTTGGAAAATTATCTTGATGATGAAACTTTTTTGAAAGATACTATGCTTTTCTTAAAAGAGTGCCGAAAATACTACGATTATAAGAAAAAACAAGAACCAATAATTCAGGCACAAAAAGAATATGAAAAGAAAAAACGAGCTTTTTTGAGAGAAGTTAAAATGTCAAAAGAAACACCCACCAAAAAACAACTTTATTATTACGAAAAACTTTGCAAAAAATATAATTTAGAAAAACAAGAATTAACCTCAAAATTGCAAGCAAGAGATGAGATAGATAGGATTATAAATGAGTATTCAAGAGATTTTGAAAATATTGACTGATAGCGGAATTGAGCCTAACGAGGCGAATGTCGAAGTTAAAATGCTTTTAGAACATTTTGCAAATTACGGGGTTAAAGATATTGTTATGGGTAATAAATTAACAGAAGAAAAACTCCGTATTGTAAAGGAAAAAGCCGAATTGAGAGCCAAAACCCATCAACCTATTCAACATATTATTGGTTTTGCAGATTTTATGGGTGAAAAATTTATTGTTAACCCGTCTGTTTTAATTCCTCGTGATGAAACAGAAATCCTTGTAAGAAAAGCTATTGAGATAATTAATAAAAATAATTTTAAAATGGCACTTGATGTTGGAACAGGTTCCGGGTGTATCGCTTGTATGGTCGCAAAATACACTGACTGTCAAATTATCGGACTTGATATTTCTTCTGATGCTTTAAATACAGCATTAGATAACGCATCCAAATTAAACCTTTTCAACAAAGCAATTTTTAGAAAATCTGATATTTTTTCAAACGTAAAAGATGGTGAAAAATTTGACATAATCATATCAAATCCGCCATATATTCCGCCATCTGAAAAAGAAAACATTCAAACGGAAGTAAAATTTGATCCTGAACTTGCACTTTATACAACTGATGAAAAAGGGTTAGAATTTTATGAAAAAATAACTAAAAATGCGCCAAAAATCCTTAATAATAAAGGATATTTACTATTTGAACTCGGAATTGGTCAATCAAATGATGTCAAATCTATTATGGAAAAAAGCGGTTTTTCTAATATTGAAATAATAAAAGATTTGGCAGGAATTGACAGAGTTATAGTCGGTTGCTTGAATTAGAAAATAAAACATTTCGTTACGTGTTGACAAATACATACTTTTATGTTATAAAATGTGTGGGGTAAATGTATATTTATAAGTCTTGTCAAACAACGAGACTTTTTTTTTCGGAAGATATTTGATTTTATTACGTTTTAGCTTCTTTGTAAACATTATGTAACAAATTGTCTGTTTTATTAAAGTTTTTATGAAAAAAATCCGAGATTAAAATTACTGACAGTGCAATAGTTAATTGGAGGTAAAACTTTAAATGGATTCAAAAACTGAAAATGTTACAGTCATGGATTGTAACACTGTAGCCAATGGCATTATGAGGGATATTAATGACATTGACTCAATGGAGAGAATGCTTAGCAGTGAATTGAGTTCCGAAGATTTGTTTAGAATTGATTGTGCAATTCTTTCTTCTCTAAGAAATACAACTGATTTTTCTCGAGATTTGTTAAAACAACTGGAAGAAAACAACTTCCACGCCTCTATAGCCGAAAAAAATGAAAAGGTTGTT
>CALEJY010000271.1 GCA_937898445.1 uncultured Candidatus Melainabacteria bacterium
TTCTTTCACAAATTTTTCACGTTGTTGTTGTTTTTCTTCATCTGGAAATTTTTGCCTTGCTTCTATTTCAAATTTCCGTTTTAGCTCTGCTTTTAATGTTTCTACTGTAAATTTAAACCAATGCCTAAATGGGTGAAACACAAACTTATCTAATTCATCTGACATACGGTCTTTGCCCGCACCTGATGGCATAAAATTTATTGCATAGTAATTACAGTAACCAGTACTACCATTTTCAACATATTTTATTCGTTTAAACGCTAATACTTGTGCGGTCTTTGCTAAGACAGTATTGATTATTGCATTCATTGGTCTTTCAGGATGAAATGCTCTCATTGTTTGCACCGCTTGTGCTAATAGTTTAGGCATGTGCAAATCGCTAATCTTACAAGTAACTTTATCTGACGCTTGAGTTCTTTGGTACAAGTCTGTTAACGTAGGATTCATTTCAATTCTCTGCACTGGAGTAATTGTTTTTTGCACTATTTCTCCAATTTCATCAAAAGGAGTGTTTAATGGGACTTTTTTCATCATTATTCACCTACCTTTCTAATTTTGTTTGAGTTTTCTGCTTCTGTGCTTGTATGTGCTTCGCCATTGTTTAGGTATTCTACCAAGTTGTCAAAGTTTACAAGATATTTTTTGCCTAGTTTGATAAATTTTATTTTGTTTTCAAGCACTAGACGGCGAACAGCATATTTTGCAAGACCAGATAATTCTGCGCATTCTTTTATTGTTGCCATTTTAGGCAACTCAATTTTCCCATTCATGGGCATTTTCCTTTCTCTACTCGATTATGAAAACGCCCTGTACATAAGCGTTTTCAAGTAATAACTATTTACAATGTTATAATAGTCTGACATATAACCAATGTCAACACCGTCAAATCTTGTGTAGAGTGTGTTTTAGCTATTTACGAAACTCGTTAAAGACAAACTATTCAGGAATGCGATTGATTGATTCAAAAAAATGCGATAAAATTATAATTATAAAAAAATCAGTTTAGTTTACCTCAAAATGTACACATAGTCAAGATTTACAGAATATGTAAAGAAGTGTAACAATTTTATTAAATATATAACAAAAAGACTTATTTGAGCAAATACATTAAATTATTTCAACGACTTATAAATGCGGTACATGGTTTCAATATTCACCTTTTCATCACGGATAGCTGTAATAAGTTCTTCTTTTAAAACTTCTTTTTCTTGCAGATAGCCAAAATTAAATAAATCTTCAATTCCAATATCGAGAGCAGTTAATAACTTGGCAAGATGGTTAGCCGTAATAAAAGTTTGTCCTCTTTCAAGTTTGCTAAGTGTTCTCTGTCCAAAACCAACCATTTCAGAAAGTTTGTCTTGTGTAAGCTTTCTTTCAGTTCGTAATTCTTTGATACGCTTTCCTAAAAGTCCTTTTATGTCTAAGTTGTTTTCCATTACTGCCCTCGTTCCTTTAATAATAAGTGATTCATAGCTTACTTTACAGACTATCTATGGACATAATTAGCTTGCATTTTACGCTTTTTATGCGTAAAATACTCTCATTAAGTGTTACTTATGTTCAAATATTGCCTCTTAGTTCTACTGGCAGAAAGGAAATTATGGAAGCTCTAAAAGAAATCTTGATTAAAAATGAATGGCTTACGAAGCAAGAAGTTGAAGAAATTTTTACACCTGACGTTGTGAAGTGTATTGATGAATGCACTAGACCAAGACAAGATGAAATTTTCAATGCCTTTGATGGCTTAAAGCCACAAGATGTCAAAGTATTGATTATAGGACAAGACCCTTACCCTGATGAAGCAAAGGCACATGGGCTTGCTTTTTCTTATAGAGATGGTTCTATTCCTGCTGATGATTCTTTAAGAAATATTTTTCATAAGATTAAAGACGATTTGGGCATAGATAATACTCGTACAAATTTGTCAGCTTGGAAAGAGCAAGGTGTTTTATTGCTAAACAGGGCATTAACATTTGCCACTAATAACCAGGATTTCCATATAAAAGCTTGGCATGATTTTATAAATCAAGTAATTTCTAAACTTCTTAAAGTTAAGACAGAGAATAAGCAACCTCTAGTAATTATGTTATGGGGAAGAAAAGCTAATGAGATAAAAACACTTGCGTATAAGAGAAAAGAACAAGAATTAGTGTTTAATCAACAATATCCATTGATTAAGATTTTGCGTTCTTCTCATCCATCCAACAATTATCAAGCTTGTACAAAAGCTATCTACAATGGTGAAATTCCTGCATTCAACGATACAAACTACAAACCTTTCAAAGAATGTAATGAGTTTTTAAAAGCTAAAGGTATTAACGAAATTAGGTGGTAACAGCACATAGGAGAAAAAATGAAAAAATTTTTACTAGCAATTTTATTTTTTACAGTGGCAATCATTTCCAATTTAGGTAATTTTACATTTGCAGAAAACTTTACATATAAAGTATACAATCCAAAAGAGAACAAATCATATACTGTTGAACTTGGAACAATTAGACTAACCGAAACAGGTTATATTTGGTGCTTTTATTTAAAGGGTGGAATTCCTTATGCTATTGTTAGCTTGAATACAGATAAAAAGAATGATTTAGTAGGAGGGAAATGCACTGATTTTAAAGCTTTTCAAAAGTTCCTAGAACAAGGAAATGTTGATTTATCCCAACATGAATTTGGTTGGCGAGAATATAGTGCAGGAACTTTCTATAGAGAAATGGAAGAAATTAAAGCTGAACGAGCCGTTCAGGGGTTTCATGAGTACAACGGGAATTAAGGATAATATTCAACCATGAAGAAGATTTTATTTATATGTTTAATCTGTGTTTTTTCATTTAGTCAAGTTTTGGCTGATGAAATTCCAAACATAAAAGAAACGTTCATTAACACTAAAAATATTAAGGTGTTTGAAATAACATATCCAATAAGAAATAATGCTCTTGTAACTATTTTGCAACCTTGTCCTGACAATTCCGGAGATTTTATGTTTACTGTATGTAATAAAAAATCTCGCTGTTATCAAACATCAATGTTAAATAATGAGATACGTTATATTGGACTATTTTTGGAAGATTATGGCGAAGATTTATTGTCAAATCTAAATAAGGATATAAAACAAGATGGTTGGGAAGAAGAACAGAATGATTTTCGTACTCTATATACAGACTACATGAACTACTATGACAAAGCTTTCGGAACTTTAAAATCACTTAAAGAAACAAAAATTAAAAAATAAAGGAACGTACATGTTTAATAGCTATGACCCAATGAAACTTGTAAAAGAAATATATAAAGTTAATAAAAAAGTTTCCGTACAAACTGAGAAACCTTATGAAGAAGATTTGTCAGAGCAGGTTGAAGAAATTGAGCCTGTTTTGAATAAAGAAAAATCTTCTAATAAACATAAGAAAAAACCAAAAAGGAAATTGAAACGTAAAATATTTGCTTTTTTATTTATAGTTTTAATAATATGTTGTACTGCTATTTTTATTGCATACCGTGAAATTTGTGCTATGCCTTTCGAAAGAGACGATTATTTAGCAGATACTCATGTTTTTGTAAAAGCAACTTATAATACCAAATATCATGTTGCGAAAATAAATTTGACTATTGATGAAGTTATTGAAAAATGGCAAGTTACATTTTCTGATGGTAGTATTAGCGAAATTAAACTAATTTGTGAAACCGATGATGAAACTGTCAAAAAAGAGTTCTCGTTTAAAAATATTCCATTAGTAGAGGGAGAAACTATTAATACAAGCACTTCTTTAGACAATATCAGTCTAAACGATTTTGTGCTGATAAAAGAGTTACTATCAGGGAAAGTACAAATGTCATACCCTCCGCTAATTAATCTTGATAGTATAGAAAGAGAAAAGCTAAAAAAATATTACGAAAGTGGTTCTTGGCTTATGGGATTAATGTGGGCAAATGCTCTGATGGGAGGATATTAACATTATGGGGATTTTAAGTTACATTGTTATTGCTATTTTCTTAATAGTAACAATTTCGTATTGGATAATTCTAGAAAGTTTTTGGAGTGGATTAGGAATAGGCATACTTGTTATATTCCTGCTATGGATTGCTTTCTTACCTCTTTGGATTGCAAGAGTCAAGAAACATCCACATAGTTTAGCAATATTTCTCATTAACTTTCTACTTGGTTGGACTTTATTATTTTGGCTGATAGCACTTATTTGGGCTTTTGTTGGGAAAGAGGATAAATAGGTCTTTGCCTATACAGATAAAATTTTTCTGTCCCTCTTTCTAAAATCAAGAATTTGTTCAGCTTGTTAGAAGAATAAATTAATTTGAATTCCTTTTTATCATCCTCAACCTGTTCAAATAGTGTTAAAAGATTTTTTACAGATTGGAATACTTTGTACAAGTTGAGAGTTTTCGTATTCTCAATAAGATATTTCTTCAATATCTGTAACACTAACCTTTTCTAAATCTGCTTTATTTACTAACTCCTGCCTATCCGCAACTCCATACTTTTGACAAAGGGAATCAATTCTCGGGTCGCAGGTTCGTATTGGCTTAGATAAATTTTTATTAATTTCTGCAAATGTTAGATTATTTTTCAAACCCTGCAATATGATTAGTTCTTCTTTTGTTAAATACATTTTATCTCCAATTATTTCCTTTCTCAATTACATCTAATAATGTCATAACCCATATTTATAGCTTTTTGCTTAGCTTCGGCTCTGTTGTGAGCTTCCACAACTATTTCTTCCTGTCTTGCATATTTGCTACCTCTAACACGAACCAACATTTTGTATTCATAAGTGTCTTTGTGGTGATATTCAGGCGGTTTGTCGTGGGAAATGAAACTTGTATCAAATTTTGGACTGCTATAATCCTCGTTATTTTGAGCAGGTGAAGAATTTGCCCACATATCATTTTCATTATTGTAGTAATCTTCTTCGTACCCATCATCATAATCGTCATAATAATCGTTATCAGTATTATAACTTCCTATCCGACCTCTGATTTCATTCATAAAACCATTTACAAAAATGTAGATTACTAACGCAATTCCTAGCCATTTCATAAGTTTGTTCCTTTCTTTGTTTATTCACAAACTTATTATAAATTGCTTTTCAAAAAAACGCTTCCAAATTCATCGTTTCGGTATCTATCAGGATATTTAAGCGCTATAATCTTCCCCAAAGCCAACAAATAGTTTGAGATTTACCACAATTACCACAAATGATATCTCTAAAATCTATGTATTACTTTGGATTAACCAGATTTACCGCAGAAACCGATATAGAATATTGTATTCGGGCTAAATGCTAAAATGCTCTAAAATCAACAAAATTTTTCACCAGTCCCTTTTTAGTCCCTTTTGGGACTAAAATGAGCTGTTTTTGAAAAATTCGAAATCCTAAAAACGCACTAAAAAAGAGCCTTTTCAGGCTCTTTCTAAATGGAGGAGGAGGTGGGATTCGAACCCACGGTACGCGTGAACGTACGACAGTTTTCAAGACTGCTCCAATCAACCGCTCTGGCACTCCTCCATACGATTGTTCGGATGTAATTCTATTGTATTAAATAATTTTTCTTTGTCAAGAGGCTTTTCTTAATTTATTTTATTTAACTTTTCACAAAACAATATTTCAACATATAAAAACCAGAACTCAAAAATTCCTCTTTCTCTCCACTATACTTAAATCCCATCTTCTCATAAAATCTAATTGCCCTCTCATTTTTATCCAAAACATACAAAAAGACCTCTTTCGATTTCTCAATAATTATATCTAAAATTTTTGTTCCAATCCCATTTCCCTGAAAAAATGGATCTACAAAAAACTCACTAACCTTTGTTTTCCCCTCAACATCCTCAATTTTCACCATTGCTTTGACTATTCCATCGTCATAAACATACAAATTATCCAATTCGTTTGGCTGTCTTAATCTCTCCACTTCGTTCAAAACTTGCATTTCATTAAACGAAACATTATCATTTTTGAAAATCGGTCTATATGTAGTTCTTTTTGTAAAAATTAATATCTCCGCAATCCTTGAAATATCTCTGTTTTCAGCTTTTCGTAACATAGTTTCCCTTTTATAAAAATAAAGCTCCCATATGGGAGCTTTCATTATGCAACAGAATAGATTTTTATGCAAGGTTCTTTTTCCCAGAAAGGTGAAAGTCCTGTTGCAACATCGTTTTTAAACAAGTCTGTTTCAAGATATGCTTTAGCATTTTCAACACTATCAAATCCATGCAACACCTGAACGTCTTCATTCCTTATCAACAAATTTTTAGAAATTGCCCCATCTATTGTTTCTAAAAATGGTTCTTTGTAGTCACTATAAACTTTTGCAGCTGCTTGACGATTTTCGTCACTAATAACCATTGTAATTTCTAAATATGCTTTAATATTTTTATGGCATCTACCATTTTTTTCATGATGTCTATGACATTCCATTTTGTAACTCCTTTCTTTTATCATTACAAAATAAATGTAGCAAAGCATACTTTTTTAGTAAATATATTAGTAAAATTATTAGTTGCTAATAATTTTATTAGTATGCTATTTTAGCTGGCTACAAGAAATACATGCCGGTAATTTTTTATCTAATTCTTTTATAGAATTTTCTTTTGACCAATTACATATACTTTGCAAAATAGGAAGAACAGATTTTCCTTTAGTTGTTAAACAATATTCAACTCTAGGAGGGATTTCATTAAACTGTTCTCTTTCTACCAAGCCATCTTCAATAAGTTCTTTTAACATCTCTGACAAAACGGCATCAGAAATTGTATTCAATTCTTTTTTTAATTGGTTATATCTTAATCTCTTAAAAGAATATAACACGCATATAATTCTTGATTTCCACTTTCCTCCAAATATTTCTAAACCATATTCTAAAGGACACATCATTTCTTTTTCTAATTTTCTTTTATATCTCATAATTTTTTACCTATACTGCAACTTTATCAAATAAACCAATTTCGTCAAATTTTTATGTAAATTTATCTTCATCCACATGGCAAAAAATATTTTTACAACACTTATATGAACAAACATAGGAGAAATCAAATGAGTAAAATTAACCCGATAACCGGCACTATAAAAAGACTTTCAGGTGAAACAAGATTTATAAATGACAAATTACGAACACCAAGATATTCAAAACCAAATTTGAAAACACTAAAACAATTTCAACCACTAGATGATGATGTTGCTGAATTTAGCAGTAATTTTCAAAAAGCCTACAATGACTATAAAAATATTGAAGAAACAAATTCTCTTATGTCTTTTGAAAGAAGAAAACTTGCATCAATAGAAGACACCGTTTCGCACGGCTATTTTAGGGATGAAGAAATTTTTGATGAAATGAGCGATCGTACAATCAGAAGCTATAGCACTGACGATATTCCACTTGCCGAAAAACCTAATGTTTTAAGTAAAATTTCTACAGTATTTTCACTTGATAAAGACCTAGACAAATCTATCCAACGCAGATTAAACCGCATCTCAATGGGAGATAAATTAGAAAAAGAAGCTGCTAAATTCGGTCGCTCTCTTACTTTCAAAGAAACTCCAATTATTGCAGAAGAAGCACTTAAACAAAAAGAGGCTGGAGTTCCTGAAAAAAGAATTTTGCAAAACTTTAAACGTTCATTCTTGAACAAACGAAACCCGCAAGACAAAAACTTTTCTGTCGAATTATTCCGTTACCTTGCTAAAAATCCACAAAACAGAAAAAATGTAATTCTAAAAGCCATAGATGGTGATGAAATCGTAGATACCGCATTAATTGAATTTTTCCCAAAAATCAATAGTGTTTTGTCAAACGAAAAATTGACCCAAGAAGTTATGGAAGATTGTAAAATAGATGGAATTACCGATCCAACTCAATGCCAATTTGCACAAAAATTATGTGAAATATACGGTAAGTGGGGACACACATCAAAAGTTTTTCTTAAAAATGCAGTTTTTAACACTTCTAAAGGTCCAAAATCTTGTGATGAAGCCGTTAATGTTTCTTTGCAATATTTAAGAGAAAATAATTATTCTATATCAAGAACTCTTGCAGACAGAAATTACATTTATAAAATGAAACATATTGATAGAAATATGCGTAAAAGAGCAGCTGAACTTAGTCAAAATTAATCATTATTTTTCGCAAACTTTTTGTTGTAAAAATGTATCACAAGCGGATAAAGCACGGTTATATATAATCCAATCAAAAAGCAACTGCTAAACCTTCCGACTGGAGCAGACATGTATTGCAAAAAGATTGGAGTTAAATATTCTTGTGCATACGCTAAAATTGAACCACCAACAAGGAAGAATAAAATTTTTCCAAAAATTCCGCATTGAGGCGACTTAAAGTTTACAAATCTTCTTTCTAACAACCAACCGGTAAAAGCTCCCAACGCAAATCCTGCTTTTGGGAAAGATTCAAATCGCATTTTTTCAGGATCTACAAGAATTACACCATTCAAATAATCAATCGGATAGTGTTTAAATTCTGTGTAAAGTATCAATAAAACACCTAAAATTAAAATAACACCATACGCAATCAAATCACGATTTTTGCCGTTTTCAATCCATTTTAAAACTTTAGATGTCACATATAAAAGTCCTACACCGACAATCATTGATACGACAACGTCTTGTTGGGTATGAACGCACAAATAATTTCTTGAAAATGCGATTAATAAAACCATTGTGATAAATGAATACCTGAGAACTTTGTTTGACCAAAATTTGACTGCCAAAGCACCGAATGTTCCTGTAGCAATTGCGGTATGACCGCTTGGGAAAGAGTAGCCTGTTGCGTGTTTCATGGCTTTTTCGAGCGGATGTATTCTGCTATCCAAAATCCATGGGCGATAAATACATGCCGTAACTTTCAAAAACTGGTTAACGACAAGCGCGCCGAAAAAGTTCCAAATCAAATAAATTCCGAATTTTTTGTTCAAAATCCAATAAACCAAAGCAACCAAAAGCATCGCAAAACAATATTCTCCGAGAAGTGTTATATGGTAAACAACCCAGTCAAACGCTCCATGCGTAACTTCTCTAAAATTTTGCAACATCAATAAATATTCTATCTGTAATCCCAAAAATTTTTCCATAAAACAATTTTATTAAGAAATAGTTTTAAAATCAAATATATTAAAAATTTTTTCATGCCTGTATTTTTAATATTTGTTAACTTTTAACTGATTTTATTAAAGTTTTGAGCATATTTTTCCGTTAATAGCGTGTGTAGTGGAGATTAGCTATGTTTAACAATATCAATATTGACAGTTTAGACGGAATTAAAAAGATTATTGCGCAAAAGTGTGACCAAAATGGTGATGGGATTTTGCAAGACAACGGAGATTTGCAAGAGGTTAGTATTTTCAACAAAACTTGCGAAACCATTGAGGGTTCAACTTTTATTTACAACGGGCAAGCCTACAACGCCGACGGAACAGAAAACTACGCCAGAGAAGTTCCGAGAGAAATAAAAATGCCCGAATTTAAGATGTTTGAAAAACCGAAAAATCTTACCGCAAAAGATAGCGTAAGAACATCTTACAACTGGTCTCCTGAATGGTTGAACAATTCTATCGAACAAATGACAACCGCTCCAAGATATAAAGGGAAATATAAAAACAGTGTTCTACGTGGAAAAGCTCAAGCATTTATTGATAGTGGTAAAAAATGGAATGTCGACCCACGTATAATTCTTGGTATCGCAATGGCAGAATCCGCAAGAGGAACTAAAACAAGAGGTAAAAACAGTGTTGGCGGTTCAAAAATCAATTTTAACTCTGTGGAAGAAAGTATTGACTCTATTGCAAAAACAATTAACACCAACTGCGAAAAGAACCGAACAACAATAAATTCAATTGCTTTGCCATACACAAGTAGCAAGACTGCTGCTCCAACATGGATTAAAAATGTCAGTAGTTACATAAACCAAGCGACAAAATACTACGAACCGCCAAAATAAGATTAAACGTTATAATCTATTCCGTGTTTTTGATAAAGTTGGTTGAAAAATTCTTTATTTTTCAAAATATTTTCGTCAGTCAAAGTCATTGGCATAGTCCAATTTAGAGGATGTTGTTTTTGACTTTTTTCGGCAATTACTCCATCCAAATATTCACCCAAAACCTCGTTTGTTTCGGAACAAATCTTTCTTTGTTGCGTAATATCGGCGTTTTCTATGGCAATTTTTAACTTGTCTGTCAAATCTTGCGCTTTTTGAGAAAATTTTTCATAACCATTTGATTTATCATCAGAAAGTATTTTTAAAAACTTATCTCTATCAGAAAAAGCTAAATCCGGCTTAAACTTATATTTTGCGTGAAAATAAATTGCACTGTCTTTTGAAATTATTCCGAAATTTTTAACCTTGTTTTCCATAATTTCGATAATGCTCGAAAGCCTCAAAATCTCTCCGAAATTAAAACCTTTTTGTTTATATTCATCATTAACCCTAATAAAAAGTCCTGACATATTTGGAGAGCCTTCAAAATGCGCAAACTCCTCATATCCCAACAATTTGTCAAACCTGTTTCTTAATTCGGTTATAAAATTATACCCATAGCCGGCCTTTGGCATTTTTACATCAAGATACAATTCTCCAACCTTGCTTTTTGGCACTACAAAAGAACAAAGCTTTCTTGTATCACCTTGTGCAACATTAGTTATAATTGGTTTTGTGTTTTTTATAAATCCAGTCGGATTAATGGGGTTAGTAATTTTCATAATACGTATGTCAATCTAAAACCCGTAAATAAAAATTTTTGCGCAAATTTTAGATTTTATAATATAATTCACTTATGACAACAATTGATTTTTCAAAAGTAATAAAGATTAAAAACGCCGTTAATGAAAAATTTGGCGAATATGTTCATTTTCACGATGCTTGCGGTGGTCAGTATTTTAACCTTGAACACACATCTCCACAAATCGTTGAATTTATAAAAGAATTTGTCCAAACTTTAGGCTATACCGCAGAGTTTGAAGAAAATGGGTTGTTTTTTACATTAAACTGATTAATCTTTTTTGATTTATAATATTTGTATGGAATATTGTAATAAATGCGGAAATAAATTAACTGAAAAAGAGTGTATAAATTGCGGAATAAGCGAAGGTATGGTTGCTTATTGCGAAAATTGTGACGAATTTAAATTTCCAATGTACAATGTCGCAGTTAGTGCAGTTATCTGCAATCCTGATTTTTCTAAGATTTTATTAATTCAGCAATACGGCAGACCAAAAAATATTCTCGTTGCAGGCTATGTAAATAAAACTGAAAACCTTGAACACGCACTTGTTAGAGAAGTTAAAGAAGAAGTCGGATTGGATGTAATGGATTTTAAATTCAATGCCTCAAGTTATTATGAAAAATCAAATACTTTGATTTGCAACTTTATTGTCAGAGTAAAAAACGAAAATTATTCACTCACAACCGAAGTTGATGCGGCAAACTGGTTCACAATCGAAAAATCTAAAGAGGCAATCTATAAAGGCAGTTTGGCAGAAAAATTTTATAATTTGGCGATTGAAAAAATTCAATCATGCTATAATTAAACTATTCTGAAAGGATTTTAAATATGAAAACAATTAAACTAACAAAAATGCAAGGCTGCGGAAACGACTTTGTAATAATTGATTACCCCGAATACGAAAAAACCGGAATGAAAATGAGCGAACTTGCAAAAAAAGTTTGCGACAGAAATTTTGGTGTTGGTGCAGACGGAATGATTATTCCAAAACTTAACCCTGAAAATAAAGATGCCGATATCAGTTGGTATTTCTACAATTCAGATGGTTCTACCGCTCAAATGTGCGGAAACGGAATGAGATGTTTTGCAAAATATTGTATTGATAACAAACTCGTTGACAAAAAATCATTTAGCGTTGAAACACTTGCAGGGATTATCAAACCGGAACTTCTTGATAACGGATTGATTAAAGTAAATATGGGAAAACCGATTTTAGAGGATAAAAAAATCCCGTTTTGGAGTGAAAATGGCGAAAAGAAACTAACCGCCCTTGACAGAGAATTTGAAATTACACCTGTTTCTATGGGAAATCCGCACTGTGTAATTATTACAGACGAAGATCCAATGAAACTTGCGCAAACTTACGGCCCTATTATTGAAAAACACGAATTTTTCCCAGAAAAAACAAATACAGAGTTTGTAAAAGTAAAATCACGTATGGAAATTGATATGCGTGTATTTGAGCGTGGTTGCGGAATTACATTAGCATGCGGAACAGGAGCTTGCGCAAGCGTTGTTGCATGTGTTTTAAATAACTTAACAGAAAACAAGGTTAAGGTTAATCTTCTTGGAGGACCTGTATTCATTGAATGGCAAGGTTCTGCGGATGATACAGAACAAGATATTTTCTTAATCGGTTCAGCTAACTATAGCTTTTTTGCAGATTATATCTTGTAAAATCCCGTATTTCCATGATATTATAAACTTATACACTAGAATAGGAGAAAATTAAACATGAAAACTTATGAATTATTAACTATATTCAAACCAAATTTGGATGCAGAAGAAGTTGAAAAAGCAGTTGAAACTTTGAACAAAGTTGTTGTTGATTTCGGCGGAAAAGTTGAATCTACAGACAAAACAGGCAGAAAAAAATTAGCTTATGAAATCGAAAACTTCAGAGATGGATTTTTCGTTACTACAGAATTAAGCTTGCCTGCTGAAAAAGTAGCTGAATTTAGAAGACAATTAAGATTGAACGACAGCGTTTTGAGAACTATGTTCTTAGAATCTTCAAAAGTTAGTGCATAGGCGTAGGTTGGGGATATTTTCCCCAACAATTTTAAAAAGAAAGAAAGAAAAATGGCATTTTCAAAAGCAGTAGTAACAGGAACAGTTTACAGAGCGCCGGAAAAACGTTTTACACAAAACAATATTGCGGTATCTGCATTTGTTCTTAATATTGGCGAAAGAGAAGAAACTCTTGTAAGAGTTCTTTCAAGAAGACAAGCATTGGATGAAACTGTATCGTCTTTGACTAAAGGCGATAGAGTTCTTGTTGAAGGCAGACTTCAAGTTGCAACATCAAAAACTGATGACGGCGCAGAAAGAAGAATTTACGAGATTGATGCCAATACAGTTGAAAGAATGGGCGAAGGCGGTGGATCTGCTGCTCCTTCAAACCAAAAATTCGGAACAGAAGAAATCGTTAAATTCGAATCAGACGATATGTCTAATGAATTGATTAACGAAGACGAAATTCCGTTCTAAAAAACATTTTGTCATTCTGAAGGCAATAGTTATTTAAGTTCGAACTTTCGCTAAACGCTCAAGATGACGAAATAAAAAAGTGTAGTATAAAAATAAAAAAGGCTAGAAAGGCTAATTCGAAAAATGGCAAGACAAAATAACGATGACAAGAAAAAACGTAAAAATTGTTCACTTTGTGCAGACAAAGTAGAAACAATTGATTACAAAGACGCAGCAAAATTGAGAAGATACTTGACAGAAGCAGGAAAAATTATTCCTCGCCGTATCACAGGTAACTGCGCTAAGCACCAAAGAATGATTGCAACTGCAATTAAACGTGCTAGAGAAGCTGCTATCATTGATTACGTTTTTGACTAATCAATCAATATTGCAAAATACTACAAATACTGTCCAATTTCATACGAATTGGGCAGTATTATTTTTTACACAAATTTTGCAGTTTTAGAAGTTTTACAGTTTTTCAAATCTTTTGGCGTACCGGCAAATATGATTTCACCACCGGCTTCACCGCCTTCCGGTCCCATATCTACGATATAATCCGCATTTTTAATCACATCCAAATCATGCTCAATTACAATAACCGTCGCCCCATTATCAATCAAAGTTTGAAAAACTCTCAAAAGTGTCTGAACATCTAACGGATGCAACCCTATCGTCGGTTCATCAAAAACAAATACAGAATTTGATTGCGATTTTCTCATCTCACTTGCCAATTTCAACCTCTGTGCCTCACCACCAGACAAACTCGGAGTTGCCTCGCCAAGAGTTAAATAGCCCAACCCCAAATCCTGCAAAACTTGCAATCTTTGCTGAACCACTTTCAAATTTTTGCAAGCCTCAAGTGCCGTATTTACATCCATTTCCATCAATTTTGGCAATGAATAATCTTCATATTTAATACTTTCAGCCACTTTAGAATATCTAGAACCACCGCATTCTGGACAAGGAATTTCAACATCAGGCAAAAATTGGACATCCAGATTTATTACCCCAGTTCCATCGCAAGTTTCACAACGCAATTTCCCTGTATTATAAGAAAAATCGCCCGCCTTATAACCCAATTCTTTCGCCTTTTCGGATTTTGCAAAAACTTTTCTCAACTCATCGTGAATATTTGCATACGTCGCAACAGTCGAACGAACATTAATTCCAATTGGTGTCGCATCAATCAATTTAACCTGTTTAATCCCATCAGCTTCAATCTTTTTGACATGTTCAGGTAATTTTTCTTCATTTATAAATTTTTCCAACGCCGGAACAAGACTTTCCAAAACCATTGTAGTTTTGCCAGAACCGGAAACACCAGTAATTACAGTTAATTTACCTTTAGGAATTTCAACTTTCAAAGGTTTCACCGTATGAATTTTTTCTGTTTCCATACAAATTTTTCCAAATTCAAACAATTCTTCTTTAGAGCTTTGAGGTCTTGTGACTGTGTTTTCTTCACCCGATAAAAATTTACCGATTATAGAATTTTTATTATTTTCAATATCTTTTACACTACCTTCCGCAATAACATATCCGCCATTAACACCGGCTTGAGGCCCCATTTCAACAATCCAATCAGATGTTTTCAAAATCTGAGTATCATGATCTACTAAAATTACTGAATTTCCATCCGCAATCAAATCCTGAATTACACCCTGCAAACCAATGATATTTGAAGGATGTAAACCGATTGACGGCTCGTCAAGAACATACAAAACCCCTGTTGTACGATTTCGCACCGCTCTTGCCAATTGCATTCTCTGCCTTTCACCGGTTGAAAGAGTTGATGCGGCTCTATCAAGGGTTAAATACCCCAAACCTAAATCCATCAAGCGTTTTGCAACTGTCTGAAAAGATGCGCAAATACTTTCTGCCATCGGTCGCATTTCATTAGGCAAAGAATTTGGAACTTTTGCAACCCAGTCTACAAGCTCTGATAATGTCATTTGACAAGCCTTATCTAAAGTTATCCCCATAATCATCGGCTCTCTTGCTTTTTGTGACAAACGAGTTCCGTTGCAATCAGGACAAACATCTTGTTTAAGGAATTTTTCAACACGCTTCATACTCTTTTCATCTTTAACTTTAGAAAGTGCATTTTCGACAGTATAAACTGCGTTGTAATACGTAAAATCAAGTTCTCCGGCTTGATTTGTATTTTTCGCTTTATAAAAAATATGTTTCTTTTCAGCAGGACCATTATAGACAATATCTTTTTCTTTTTCGGTCAAATCCTTGAACGGAATATTTGTCCTTACCCCCATTTCTCGACAAACATCAGTCATAAGCGACCACATCAAAGTTCCCCACGGAGCAACTGCCCCCTCATCAATCGTAAGATTTTCATCAGGAACAAGAGTAGATTTATCAACTGTTCGAACAATACCGGTTCCACCACAAGTTTTGCAAGCTCCTTGACTATTAAAAGCCAATTCTTCTGCTGACGGAGCTAAAAAATGCGTTCCACAAACAGGGCAAACAATTTCTTGTTCAGCAGCGACCGCAAGCGTCGGTTCTGCATAATGTCCATTCGGGCATTTATGGCTTGCAAGTCTTGAAAACATAAGTCTTAAACTATTTAAAAGTTCCGTTCCTGTTCCAAATGTACTTCTAACTCCCGGAACAGACGGTCTTTGATGTAAAGCAAGAGCGGCAGGAACATATAAAACCTCATCAACAAGAGCTTTTTCAGCTTGTGTCATTCTTCGTCTTGTATAGGTAGAAAGAGCTTCCAAATATCTTCTTGAGCCTTCCGAATACAAAACACCAAGCGCAAGCGAAGATTTGCCGGAGCCTGATACACCCGCAATTCCAACAATTTTGTTTAGAGGAATATCAACATCTATATTTTTTAAATTATGTACTCTCGCTCCACGAACTTTAATTTTATCAACCATAAACCACCTGCGATTTTCTCTGATTTAATTATAAACTAAAAATTTATAGTATAACTAAAAAAAATGACTTCTTTTGAAGTCATTTCCTTTCCAAATGTATTGTTACTAAGTTTATGTAAAATTTTAAGATGAAGTTTTATTTGATTTGTATTTGTAACTCAACAAGCTATATGTATCGGTTGAAGCGGAACTATCACCGTAAAATACTGACATATCAGTTGCTTTACGGTTATTAAAGTCGTCTTCAACTTCCATTCTTGAACAATTTATGTCGTAAGCTGAAATTTCAGCACTTGTAATTCTGCCATCGTGGTTTGTGTCCATTTCATCAAAATGTTCCAAAATCTTTGTCATTGTGCTATCAGACAATCCACTTGAACCTGATGCGTATAATTGAGTTAATTCCTCTTTTGTCAAACCTTGTGTTGAAAGAGTATTCGACAAATTGTTCATTTCTTCTGATGTAATAATACCGTCACCATTTTTATCAATGCTGGAAAAATTAGTTTGCAAGTATGATGCAAATGATTGGTTTAAAACATTTGTGTTAGAAGTCTTAGTTCTTGCCTCGCTAATGTTTTCCAGCGTCAAACCGTTTGGATACTGTGATGCCAACAAAGAATATGTTGAGCTTAATCCTGAATATATTCCGGATAAAATTCCGTTGTTATTATTAGCCATATATTTACCTCTATTCTACCTGAATATATGTTAATGATTTTTTCGACATTGTCAAACCTTCAAATGGATGATTTGTAAATATATGTAACAAACTGTCTTAAAACATTAAAGTTTTTGACAAAATTGTCCGATACATAATTTGTTACTAGAGTTATAAGGAGTGTGTACTCATGGATGAAGAAAGATTACAGGATATGGAAGATTTGATGCTTGATTACGGCGAAATGACTAGCTTCAATTTTAATTCTATGGATTATAAACAAGTTCAGGAATTGCAAAAAATCGCCGATAGCGAATATGCTAACCAACCATATACTTTCAAATATGGAAACTTTGATTTAGTAGATATGATTCATTCATTTATTGTTCAAAATCAAAGAGAAAAAGCGTAAAACCAAGATTTTTAGATTTGTTCGGTGAGAGTTATTTTTGAGATAAATAACTCTTGCCGAAAGTGAAGGAGTGTATCTTATGAATGATAAAGAGCTTTTTGAAAACAATTGTTTTCCTCTGTTTTGGTGCGAAGACGAAGAACATTTCGCCCAACCACAACAGCCACAACGTAAGGATTTGACGACTTTGTTGGCTGAACTTGAAGATATTCAAAACAAAATAGATGACATCAGTGCAAGAGAATGGCATCTTGCAAAACTTGTGAAATTTCACAAAGAAGGACTTGCTCGCTAACAGAGTAAAAAGTCCACCCTGCAGTTAAGAACAGGCTGCCGAGATTTGGGATAGCAGATATTTTAAATATTAACAATACATAATCGTTGAGAAAATTTCCAACGATTTTTTCTTATTCTGAATAATTCTGCTGTCGGATTAGTAAATCCGACTTACTTTTCCTTTTACACATGTAATTTCCCATTACGGATAGCACCCACCTTTTTCCTCCCTCACAAGGGAGGAAATTAATGTTTTATACATCATTACAAAGGACACAGTTATTTTTTTAACAGAAAATTCCAAAAATTTTTATTTAAAAATTTTACATCTTCTATAAAACTTTTTGCATAAATTTTTGCATAGAGTACAGATTTTTTTATACTATATTTTGGGGTTGTTGAAATTGGTTCCATAGGACCGCCAAACCAACCAAAATTTATATCTTTTCGATTTGTATTAACATTTCTGTATGAATTACTAATTGGTTGAACTTTCATATATACCTCCTTATACGATTTTATAAATCAAATAATAAATAATTGATGAAATAATCATACATGCCGGAATTGTTACAACCCAAGCGATTACAATGTTTCCAACAATTCTCCATTTTACTGCATGCGCATGGAATGTTGAACCAACACCCATAATCGCAGTTGAAATTACGTGAGTTGTACTCAATGGAATACCAAAATGTGATGCGGTCAAAATCAAACCTGCAGCAGATGTTTCAGCCGCAAAACCGTGAATTGGTTTAAGCTTAATAATCTTATGTCCCATTGTTTTGATAATCTTCCAACCACCATTCATTGTTCCGGCTGCCATTGTCATCGCACAAGCAATGATTACATATAGAGGGATTTCGAACCCACCTGTCGGATCAGGTTTCAAAACTCCACCGGCAAGTAATGCCAAAGTGATTATACCCATTGTTTTTTGGGCATCATTTGAACCATGACTTAATGCCATCAAACCTGATGATAAAAGTTGCAATTTTCTAAACTGTTTGTTTACTGTGTTTGGAGTTTCTCTCAAAACAATTACAACCCAAGCGATTAAAAGCATTAACGTAAAGCCTACGCAGAACCCCAACATTGGTGATGTAAACATCGGAATAATAACTTTATCCATCAATGTATGAACATGTACAACACTAGTTCCGGCTTTTACAATTGCAGCACCTAAAAGTCCTCCGATTAGTGCATGAGAAGAACTTGACGGCAAGCCAAGCCACCAAGTAAACAAGTTCCAAATAACAGCGGCAAGCAAAGCGCAAAAGATTACTGTCAATGTAATCATATCGGAATTAACAATTCCCGAACCTATTGTTTTGGCAACGTGAGTTCCGGTCAATGCTCCGATAAATTCAAGGCTTGCGCCAAATAATACGGCTTGTTTTGGTGATAGAACTTTTGTTGATACAACCGTTGCAATTGCGTTTGCACAATCGTGAAATCCGTTAATAAATTCAAACGCAAGAGCTACTGCTATTACGGCCATTAATATTAAAATTGTTATCATTGATTTTTATTTTATCCTTAATTCTTTTAATTTACGGTGCTTATCGTCATCCTGAGCGATTAGCGAAGGATTTTATTGATACTTTATTTATAACTATGATTGTTTCAAAACAACATTCAAAATCGTATCTGTAACATAGAAACAAGCATCAAAAGCGTTTTCAATCTCTTTATACATATCTCTAAGTTTGATAACTTCAAGAGCTTCGTATTTACCAGAGAAAAGATTTCCCATTGCACGACGGTGAATTTCATCCCCGTGAGCTTCGATTTCTTTCATTTCAATGTTCAATTTAGTAATTTTTTCAACATCAGAAACTTTTTTGAAAAGTTTAACGATTTCAGCAAGTTTGTCAGTTGCTTGAACTAAAGTTAAAGCCTGTTCTTTCATTTCGTCAGTGTAATCATTTAATCTGTACACTTCCAAATTCAAGCAGGCTTTTACGATTTTTTTAGTAATTTTATTTAATTGTACCGCAATTGTTTGAATATCTTCTCTTTCAATCGGGGTAATAAAACTTTTGTTTAATTGTTTCAAAACAGCTTTATACGAAAGTTTACCTTTCTTTTTGTATTTCAAAGCTTTCTCTTTGTATTCATCCGTCAATTTATCGTGCATAATTTTGTCATAAA